>WRMR01000025.1 GCA_009776995.1 Planctomycetaceae bacterium
CCTACATCATGTTTTATGTCGCGCTGATCTACTTCTTCTGTTACTTCTGGACGGCCATTACGTTCAATCCGAAGGACATGTCGGAGAACCTCAAAAATCACGGAACATTTATTCCGGGCTACCGACCGGGGCGTCGCACGGCGGATTTCCTCGAAAAGGTGATGATTCACATCACTTATGTCGGTGCGTCGTTCCTCGCGATCATCGCCATTATCCCGAACATCATTTCGGAAACGATGGGCGTCAGTTTTGTCGTGTCCAGCTTTTTCGGCGGGACAGGTTTGCTCATTGCCGTCAGTGTGGCTATCGACCTGATTGATAAAATCGACAGCCACCTCGTCATGCGGAATTACAAGGGGCTGATCGACAAACGCGGGTAGTAAATTAATATTGTCATCATTCACATTTTGTTCACCACGAAGAAAATGAAGTGACACGAAGGTTATGTATTGAAAAAAACACGCAGTAGCGATTGCGGTGTGACCGTCCAATTTCATGTGCACTTTCGTGGTGAAAAAATGTTTGAAAATGGAAATTGAATTATGCGGATTGTTTTTATCGGCCCGCCTGGTGCAGGCAAGGGAACCCAAGCGGAAAAAATCATCGCGAAATACGCGACGGCACACCTTTCGACCGGGGACATGTTGCGTGCCGCACGCGACGCCCAAACGGAAGTTGGCGTCAAGGCGGAAAAGTATATGTCGAGCGGTCAGCTTGTCCCCGATGATATTTTGATTGCCATGATTTCCGAGCGGCTCCAGCAGGCTGACTGCCAGGCCGGTTACCTGCTCGACGGCTTCCCGCGAACGATAGCCCAGGCGGAAGCACTGGATGAAATGCTTGAGCAAAACAACACGCCGCTTGATGTGGTCCTTGAATTGCAAGTACCGGAAGATGAACTTTTCAAACGTCTTGCCGGCCGGGGTCGTGCCGATGACAAGCCGGAAGTCATACGCGAACGTCTGGTCGCCTACACAAAACAGACCAGTCCGTTGCTTGAGTATTACAGTGGCAAAGGCTTGCTCCAATCCGTCAACGGTTTGGGGAGCGTCGAAGAGATTTTCGCACAAATTGAAACCCAACTCGACTGTTACAAGTAATTCATGATGACATGACCGCTTGCAGGTACTTTTGTGATCACGCTGAAGTCAAAACGTGAAATTGCCAAAATGCGCAAGGCCGGGCTGTTGGTCTGGTACGCCCACCAGATCGGTGCGGCGTTGGTGCGACCGGGAATTACAACCGGCGAAATCGACGAAAGGATGGAACGTTTTTTTTTGGATTATGGGGCGCAGCCGCTTTTCAAAGGTGTGCCGGGAAAAGTCCCGTTTCCAGCGACCTGTTGCATTTCGGTCAACGAAGAGGTCGTCCACGGCATCCCGGGCAAGCGAGTTCTCAAGAACGGCGACATTGTCAGCATTGACACCGGTTGCCGAATCGACGGCTGGTGTGGTGACGCTGCCGTGACGCATCCTGTGGGAAGGGTTTCCGCCGATGTTCAAAAACTTCTCGACGTGACGATGAGGGTGCTTCAGATTGCCATTGACGCGATTCCCCAATGCGAGTACTGGAGCCAGGTCGCCAAATTGATGGAGGACGAAGTCATCAAACACGGTTTTTCCGTGGTCGAAAGTCTGGTCGGACACGGAATTGGCCGCGAATTGCACGAAGCTCCACAGGTCCCCAATTATGTCAGTACGGAAATGTTTCGAGTGGGCGGCGATTTCAGATTGCAACCCGGGTTGGTGATTGCTGTTGAACCGATGGTCAACATGGGGGTAAAACGAGTCGCTGTACAAAAAGACCATTGGACCATGTCAACGGTCGATCGTAAGCCGAGTGCCCATTTTGAACACACACTCGCTGTGACGGAGAAAGGTGTGCAAATTTTGACGGATGCTCCTGAACCCGGAGAAGAACGTTTCGATATTCAAAAGTATTTGACGTAAAAACTTGCCGGTGATTCAGGTAAACACCACTTGTTGCCATAAAATACGATGGCAAATCCGGTTTTGAGCGTCCCGCGAAAGTCAAGGATAACTTCGACGATTTTCACCATTTTTCCTGTAGAAACATCGGTGGGGGGCTTGTCAAAACGCCGTTGGGGGATAAGTTATTATCTTCCAATTAGTATGAATCGCGTTCATGTATTCTCGCGTTATTGTACATTAGTTTGATACTTTTAACATGAGTATCGCGTTTCGTTGCCCGTGTTTCAGTACGATTTGCGAAGAGGAAATATGTCATGAAAATCAGATCAAGTGTAAGAAGAATTTGTGAAAATTGCAAAGTCGTACGGCGACGTGGCAAAATTTTTGTCATTTGTGTCAACCCGCGTCATAAGCAACGCCAGGGTTGATTGTTATGTTTTTGCTGTGTTGCAAATGCTAATGAATTGACATTTTTGACTGTAGCTGGAGAGTTGATCAATGCCCCGTTTGCTTGGTGTGGACATCCCAAATAATCGTGCCGCTGTCGTTTCGCTGACTTACCTGTTTGGAGTGGGGCCGCATACGGCTCGCGAGCTTTGCCGCAAGGCCAATATCAACCCAACCGTCAAAGCGAGAGACCTGCGGGAAGATGAAGTGGCGCGTCTGGCTGTCTTGTTGGACAATGAGTACATTGTCGAAGGCCAGCTTCGCCGCCAGGTCAATCAAAATATCGCCCGACTTCGAGAAATTGCCTGTTATCGCGGCTTGCGGCACCGGAAAGGTTTGCCGGTTCGTGGCCAGCGAACGAAAACCAACGCGCGGACTCGCAAAGGTCCCAAAAAGACCGTGGCGGGGAAAAAAGGCGTCAAAGACCTCCGCTAACTTTTTATCGCCTGGAATTTGAAATACTAATCATTCACAAGCAACGTTTTGAGATGATTCAGCCTCATTGGGAGTAAGTTTTCACGTGGCCAAGACAGCAAAAAAACGCAAGACAAAACGTAATGTATCAGCGGGAGTTGCGCATATTAAAGCGACTTTCAACAACACGATTGTGACCATCACCGACGTCAAAGGCGATGTCCTGTGTTGGGCGACTTCCGGGACCAGCGGATTCAAGGGCAGTCGCAAAAGCACGCCTTTCGCAGGTATGATGGCCGCGCAACAGGTTGCGGAAAAAGCACTCAAATTCGGCATGAAAGAGGTGGAAGTTCGCGTCAAAGGGCCGGGAAGCGGTCGTGAAAACGCGATCACTGGCTTGCAGCAAGGCGGATTGGTGATCAAGTCGATTGAAGACGTAACCCCGTTGCCTCATAACGGTTGCAGGCCTGCAAAACGCAGGAGAGTTTAGTGTTTTTTTGTTCACCTCCGGGAATCGTAAGGTGAAACGTTTTTCGAGTTGATGGTCAGGACGCCTTTTTCATAACAGATATTTGCAGGTAGAGCTGGAGAAAGAATCAAAATGGCCCGCATATTAGGTGCTGTTTGCAGAAAATGTCGTCGGGAAGGGATGAAACTCTTCCTGAAAGGTTCGCGTTGCAATACGGATCGTTGTGCTTTTCAACGACGCCAGACTCCGCCGGGGATGCATGGTTTGCAGTCCCGACGAAACAAAATGACCGATTACGGCATTCACCTCCGTGAAAAGCAAAAAGTCAAAATCTTTTACGGTGTTCTCGAAAAGCAGTTTCGCAAATATTTTGACATGGCCGACCGGGCCAAAGGCAATACCGGTACGAATTTGATGAGCATTTTGGAGTGCCGCCTTGACAATGTGATCTATCGGCTTGGTTTTGGGGCATCGCGTGCCCAGTCTCGCCAGTTGATTTCGCACGGACACATTTTGGTCAACGGGCATCGGGTGAATATTGCCAGTTACCTCGTCCGACCCGGTGATGCCATCTCGCTCAAAAACAAAAAGAAGATCATTGAAATGGTCAAAGCGACCATACAGGAAACAGGAACCAATATTCCTGAATTTCTTGTTCGCACCGAGGGGGATATCCCGCAAGGTGTCATGCTCAGGAAACCCGTCCCGGAAGATGTCTCCATCATTGTTCAGCCGCAGCTCATCGTGGAGCTTTGTTCGAAGTAGTGCCTTGGGGAGTTTCCCATTTGTGTGTCGCTGTCATTATGAACTCGTATCGTAAGGCGGGAACTAAGGTTTTTGGCGGCGCAAAAACGTCAAAACCGGTTGCGATTTCCGCCTTGCGACGGCGTTGAAATCATCGGAGGTGGAAATTATGCGTATTCGTTGGCGTGGATTGGAACTGCCAAGTAAAGTCGTTTGTGACAAAGACACCCTGAGCCTGTTTTACGGTAAATTTGTCGTTGAACCTTTTGAACGAGGCTTTGGCATCTCCATAGGCAACAGTTTGCGCCGCGTACTCCTGTCAAGCCTGGAAGGCAGTGCCGTAACCCGGATGAAGCTGAAAGGCGCGTTGCATGAGTTTACCTCCTTGCCGGGCATCAAGGAAGATGTCACCGAAATCGTTTTGAACGTCAAATCCCTTGTGGTTCGCTGTGCCGAAGACAAGCCAAGGCTGATTCGCATCGAAAAACATACGGCCGGTGTTGTTACGGCCGATGACATTATTGCCGATCACCAGGTCGAAATCATCAACCGCGATCATTATATTGCGACTTTGACGGCGGACGTTCCCTTTGAACTGGAAATGGTCGTTGAAAACGGTCGCGGTTATTTGCCTGCGTCCGAACAGATGAACTCGATTCGCGACCGTGGCGACAGCATTGGATTTATCCCGCTTGACGCGGCTTTCAGCCCGGTAACGCGTGTGCAGTATGACGTTGAGGAAACCCGTGTCGGGCAAAAAACGAATTATGACAAATTGACCATGCAAATTTGGACGGACGGGTCGGTGCATCCTGAGTTGGCATTGGTGGAAGCCTCAAAAATCCTTCGCAAGCACCTGAACCCGTTTATCCAGTATGATCGTCTGGATACCATTGTTTATTCGAAAGCCAAGCCTTCGACATCAACGGGAATTGACCCCGCGCTGGAGGCGAAACTTGCCATGCCCCTTTCGGAACTGAATTTGTCCGTTCGTGCCATGAATTGCCTGGAAGCCGAAAGTATCAATTTTGTCCGTGATCTGGTGTCCAGGTCGGAAGACACGTTGCTTGAAGTGCGAAATTTTGGCGAAACCACATTGAACGAAGTCAAAGACAAACTGACGGCCATCGGGTTGCGATTGGGAATGCGATTGCCAAACCCGCCTCAGCCCCCGGCCACACAAGCACAAGCACAAGCACAAGCAACCCCGCAACAAACGCCATCGCTTTCGTAATGGTCAACCCCGTTCCTGAAAATATCTGTTGAGTTTGAATCATCATGCGCCATCGAAAATCCGGTCGAAAACTTGGTCGTAACCCCAATCATCAACGTGCTTTGCTGAAAAGTTTGGCCTGCTCGCTTTTTCTTACGGAAAAACCGGAGGAATTGTATGCCGACAGTGATCCGCGTCCCAAAAAACCGGGCCGAATCGTGACCACACTCCCCAAAGCGAAGGAAGTGCGGCCGCTTGTTGAAAAGTGTGTCACAATAGCTCGCAAGGCACAAAAGCATATTCGTGAAGCCGAGTCCCTCAAAACCAATGCGGCCAGAGGCACAGACCAATGGCGGCAGTGGCGGAATAGTGAGAAATGGCAACTCTGGAACAAGGCCATTGCCCCGGCGGTTGCCATGCGCCGGCGAATCATCCAATTGACTGGTAGCAAGGATGTCGCGACAGTATTGCTGGATATTATTGGTCCAAGATTCGAATACCGAAATGGCGGATACACTCGTATTTTGAAATTGGCAACACCGCGACTTGGTGACGCCGGTGCAAGGGCAATTCTTGAGTTTGTTGGTCAAAATGATCGTCAAAAGGAAAAAGTCGTCTCGCTCCCAACGGAATAAGAATATCTGTACGAAATTATTTTTCTGCAAAACATTTGTTAAAAAGGGTTTATGCGATTTGCACAAACCCTTTTTTTATTTTTTTTATTCTTTCATTCCCAAAAACGAACAATCTCATTATAGTAGAAAAATAAGAATTCCAGCGGCGAATTGGGCGTCGCTTGCGTATCACTGCTATCCATGAGTTGTGAGAAACGCCACGAGTGACATGATTTTCTGTGACCGTGCATTTTTGGGGTGAATGAAAATGGCAAAAAATCCAAGGCAAAAACGAGTGAATCGCATTGTTGCCGCTGGTTTTGATTTTACGGCGGCGGTAAAAACGGTTTGTGAAGATATTTGTTTCCGCATTCCGGAACTGACACATATCGACATGGATCGCGTTGCCGTCAGTTTCAGCCAAACGCGCCACTCACGCAATTACGGCGTTTTCGCGTCATTGACCCCGCTCCGATTCCTCGATGGCAGGGCGTCCATGGAACACCGTGGCAAACGCTGGGCCATTCAGCGTTTCCGTTCACTGGACGGCTTTGAGTATTATTATATTCTCTATTTTTACCTGCCCCGCTTCCTAGACATGAAGCTGAGCGATAAACTGGAAACCATCATCCACGAGCTGTATCATATCAGTCCGGCATTCAATGGTGACATCCGGCGTTTCCAGGGACGGTGCTATGCGCACGGCAATTCGCAAAAGGAATACGACGAGGTGGTTCACCGATTGAGGAAACGATGGATGTCTCTCAATCCGCCGCCCGAAATCTGGGAGTTTTTGCGTTTCAACCACCAGGAACTGTCAGAAAAATTTGGGACGGTTTACGGCACGAAAATTCCGCCGCCGAAAATTCTTCCGGTGGTAGAAAAATCAAAACGAAAAACAAACCGCAAACCCTGACCATTTCTGTGAAACGATTGCGTTCTTTTTGCGACAACATGAACAGCGTTATGTTTTTCTTTCGCTGTTTGGTTGGCAGGTTTTTCTACAAGGGACACGCCGAGCGAAATAAACGCCTTTCAAAAGACCAATTGGGCGAAGCCGGGGAAAAACTGGCCGTACAGTTTTTGAAAGCCAATGGTTACAAAATCATTGCCACGAACGTGCGGTTTTCCGTGGGCGAGATCGATATCGTTGCTCAATTCCAAAAAACGGTCATTTTTATTGAGGTGAAAACGCGTCAATCGGCGCAATATTGCCATCCGGTTGAGGTTGTCGATAAGAAAAAACGCCAGAAAATCAAACAAATGGCCATGCAGTATTATCGCGATAAGAAATGTGCCGCCAAAGGGTTTGCCATGCGATTTGACATCGTCACGCTCATCTGGCCGGAAGGCGAACAGCCGAAAATCGAGCATTTCGTCGATGCGTTTCGTTAATTCCGTTCAGAGACGCAATCGTGATACGGGCTGGAAGCCCGCGATCCCAGCAAGGGTATTACCGCACACTCCTGCGTTGCAGGTATTCGATGAGGGCCTTGTCGAATTGCATGGCGGTATCGAGCGGCACGTAATCAATCATGGCCGTCGCGCATTCGTGATGGAAGCGTTGCCGGAACTGTCGCAATTCGTCAAGATAATCGCCCCGGAAGGCTTCGGCGTTGCCTTGCACGCGGTCGCCGGTTTCCGGCTCGAACAGTTCGACATTGCCAGCAAAGGGAAAACGCACTTCGGCTTCATCAAGAATGTGAAAGAGAATGACGTCGTGTCCCGCGTGACGGAGGCGGTGCAATGCCCGAAGAATTTCGTCCGGTTCTCCAAGCAGATCGCTGAAGACCATGACCAGACTCGCGTGGCGAAGCATGGCTGCGAGCTGGTGCAGTGAGGCACTGATGTCGGTTTCGCCGGTCGGGGTCAGGTTGGCCAACAGCGAAAGGATGTTGCCAAGTTGCGAACGTTTCGACTTGGGGGCAAGGCTGGCCTTGATCTTTCTGTCGAAGGTGATCAACCCAACCGGGTCCTGTTGTTGCACCATGAGATAGGCCAGCGCTGCGGCCAGCGAAACGGCGTAATCGAATTTCGTCATCTCCTGTCGGTACGTGTAGCCCATGGATCGGCTGGAATCAACGACGAGATAACCGGTGAGGTTGGTTTCGGCCTCGTATTTGCGGACGTAATACTTGTCCGTTTTGGCATAGACGAGCCAGTCGATGTCGGCGGGATCGTCGCCGGGGGTGTATTTCCGATGTTCGCTGAATTCAACGGAAAACCCGTGCAGGGGACTGGCGTGCAGGCCGTGCATGAACCCCTTGATAATAAACTGCGCCCGCAGGTCAAGCCGCTTGATCGTCCGAATCACCTCCGGTTTGAGATAGCGTTCGACTGTCATGCGGTGGACCGTTGTTTGATGGGAAAGACAGGCTTCGGGCGAGTGCCAATCGCGACTCACGCAAGTTATCATACCATATTTGCGTAACCTGACCAAGAGTCCATGGGGAAAATATCGGAGCATCGGAAAAGAGAACGTCATCGCCGCCGATCAATCAGAGCCGCGACGGTCACGGAGCGGTCACTCCGCTGCGCTGCGTTCCCGGTTGCTGTTCTTGGGGAGTTTTCTTTTTTTCAGCAACGCGGTACAATACGGGTGTCGTCACGATCTTTTGAGTTTTTTGTTTTACACAGAGACACTGGGGAAGGGCTGGACTATCACACAATGACCGTCGATGCCAACGGTTCCCACAGGAGAAAATCACCCATGAATCGCAAGCAAAAGATTGCCCCGTTGCCGCGCTGGCTGATCAATATCGGGCTGACGTTGCAGTTTTATATTCCGTGTTCAATCAATCTGTTCTTTGTCAGTATGGCGGTTTATGCACTTCTCAATCCGCCTCCTGGTGCCAGGGCGCATCCAGGTCCAAGCGAAGGGACAGGTTTGTTGATCGGGTTGGGAACAATAGTATTGATCGTTTTGCTTGCCAAAATCACATGGTTAGTAATCTATTGGCTCTGGGACCGATACGGTAATCGACGGTTCGCCCTCGGTGGTCTCATTGTGGGTAATACTTTATTTGGCGGTGCCTGGTTTCTGGTGTGGAGCCAAGCGTTCTATCAGGGTAAGCCGTTGAAAGATCCGATTGTTTGGTTGGTCAAACTGACGCAACGAGGAGACCCGTTTGCCTGGTTGATTTCCCCATCACCGGTTGTCATTCCCACATTGTTCTATTTCTTCGCACTGGTGTTGATGATCATGCGATCAAAAAAGAATCATGAACCTGTCGCCTGACACATCCCGCCACAGGGTGACGCGGTTAACGGCGGTCACGCCGTGACCGCCCCTACCTTGTTTTGCGGTGAAAAGCAAATGTCCCCATCCGATTTACTTGAAGGTTTGAATCCTCCGCAGCAGGAAGCCGTGCAGCACAAGGACGGTCCGCTCCTTGTGTTGGCGGGGCCGGGCAGCGGGAAAACGCGCGTGGTGACGCACCGCATCGCGTGGCTGTTACAAAACGGCGTGCGGAGGCATCAGGTTCTTGCCCTGACGTTTACGAACAAAGCCGCCGATGAAATGAAACTGCGGCTCGAAACCCTCGTGCCGCAGACCCCGGTGTGGATCGGCACGTTTCACAAGTTTTGCAGTTGGACACTGCGTCAACATGCCGAACACGCCGGGTTGGACTCACGGTTTTCGATTTATGACACCGGCGAGAGCAAAAAGTTGCTCGACACCGTGTTGGGGCAGACACGGCTGCCGCCTGGCGTCAATTCGGGGCAAATCGCTTCGGCCATCAGTTGGGCGAAAAATTCGCTGACGTTGCCGTCGCAGTACGTCGCGCGGCAGGGCAATATGCTCGGCAGCATCGTTGAGGATGTGTATCCCGCTTACCAGGACGCGCTGAAACGGGCAAACTCCGTTGATTTTGACGACCTGCTGTTGCACATCGCGGTCATGTTGCGGACGCACCCGGAAGTCCGCGAAACGCTGGACAATCGTTTCCAATATATTCTTGTGGACGAGTATCAGGACACGAACCTGGCGCAGTACGCGATTGCCCGGATGCTGTCGGTCAACTACCGCAATCTGGCCGTGACAGGCGACCCGGATCAGTCGATTTACGGTTGGCGTGGTGCGAATATCCGCAATATTCTCGACTTTGAAAAAGACTTTGAAGACGTCAAAATGATCCGGCTGGAACAGAATTACCGTAGCACGAAACGCATTCTGAACGCCGCGTCGGAGGTCATCAGGTACAACAAGCAGCGCAAGAAGAAGGAGTTGTTTACCGACAACCCGGACGGTGTGCCGGTGCGGCTGTTGCGATGTTTCAACCAGGAAGAGGAAGCGGATTTCATCGCGGAGGAAATCGCACGGGAAACGGCGGCGGGCAAACGGCAGCCAAAGGATTACGCCGTGTTTTACCGTATGAACGCCCTGTCGCGCAACCTCGAACACGCGATGCGACGGAACAACGTGCCGTTCCAACTGGTGCGCGGACTCGAATTTTTCAACCGCAAGGAAATCAAGGACATCATCGCCTATTTGCAACTGTTGTACAACAAGAGCGACACGGTCGCGTTTTTACGGATCATCAACGAACCGCGGCGCGGGATCGGCCGGACGACGATGGAACGGATCGAAGAACACGCTTTCCTTCTGGGCGTTTCGCACCTCGACGCCGCGCGGGATGCCCAGCGTATTCCCGGCTTGTCGGGCAAGATTCGCAAGGCGACGCTTGATTTCGCCAGGTTGTTCGACCATCTTGAGCGTGTGGACGACGGCAAGATCGAAACGCTCATCGCCGCGATTTTGAGTGAGACGCAATACGATGCCCAGTACGAAGACTCGGATGATGAGGAGGATCAGCAGCGGCTGGCCAACATTGAAGAACTGCTCTCCGAGGCGAAAGAATTTGACCGACGGCATGCTAAACAGCCGATGAGTGACAATCCGCTCGAAATTTTTCTCGAGCAGGTGGCGTTGGCCAGCGACGTTGACGCCTGGGATGACGATTCCGACCGCGTTTCATTGATGACGTTGCACGCGGCCAAAGGGCTGGAGTTCCCGGTCGTCTATCTTATTGCCGCCGAGGAGGGGATGCTGCCGCATGAACGTTCGAGCAACGATCCGATGCAGTTGGAAGAGGAGCGACGGCTGTTTTTTGTCGGCATGACCCGTGCCGAAGAGGAACTGCGGTTGAGCTATACGCAATATCGTGAGTTTCGCGGCTCGTACAGTGCCTGCATTTTGAGCCGCTTCCTGCTGGAACTGCCGCAGGATGAAATCTTGCGTTGTGATTCGCCGGATGACGTGCCTGATGACCTTGCGATGCGTGAAATCACGCAGTACGGCCTGTCAGGTGATGGTGGCACGTCTTATCACATCGACCCGGACTACTGCGATACAGACGTCGGTGTTGACGATCACTTCGACGAGCAGTACATCGACGCGGAATACGATGAGTTACCGACGGTGACGAGGGATCACGATGAGGTGAACACGGCAAAGTCACGGGAATTGAAATTGCACCTGACCACGGCGGCGGAATTGCAGAAAACAGTAACCCGAAAAACAGCAGCCCGGAGCGTAAGCGACGAGTTAAAACGTGCCGATTCCGGCGAGAACCGGTCACTGACGTTCCCGGCTGTTGTTTCTGACGGCGATCACGGCGCGACCGACCAACCTGTGCCGCAAGACAAAAAACCGAAACGTCCGAAGTACAAACCCGGGATGGCGGTGCGTCACCGGGATTATGGGTTTGGCGTTGTCCTGGCCGTCACCGATGGCAACGAAAAAACGGTGACCGTTGACTTCGAGGAAACCGTCGGACGACTGCAATTACCGCTGCCATGCAAACTGCTCAAGCCGCACGGCCAGGGATTGGGCGAGATTTTTTGAGGCAATATGATTTCATTGAGGCCAAACCATGAAACCACTCATCATTTCGACAATCACAACATGGTTGGCGTTTCTGCTGATGCATGGGTATTACTTTTTCCCCGGCAAATGGGAAACGCCGCATCTGTCTTACGTCCCTCTGCTTTTGTTCGTCCTCGCGCAGGGGGCGGCCATGCTGGTTGCGATTGGGGGAAGTGCCTGGCGCATCATTCGCGGGCCGAAGCGACTTGTGGCAACAGCGTGGGGACTGCTGGCAATTCTCCCGGTTTTCATCTGGTATTCCCATGTTTCGCTCGGGTTGCAAATGCAACGCGAATTGCGAGAACGTTCGCCCAAGCCGTCCTGGTATCTGCTGACGATAGAACCGGTTGCCAATGCTATCATTGACGGCGTTACCCGTTACCAGTTGCCCTACCGACTCGAAGGCAAGCGGGTAGTCATGTTTTACGATGACCGGATTGAGCAGCCCGAAGCCGATCTTGCGGCGATGGACGTGTTTCTCGAAGACGAGGAAGTGTTTCTTGGCAAAACAATGCCGGGCAAACTGCACTGGATACGCGGCACGGTGGTGGGGCTGTCGGGCAATGCCATTCAGGGTGTCGCCATTGCCGATCCCGAACTGCGACACCAGGAACCGTTCATGGAAACATTTCCATACAAGGAACTCAACCATGTCGATTACCATGAAGCGGCACACAACGTGATTTCGACACCATCGCTCTATTCCGTGTGGCGGGGAAATGCGCCGCCGATGCTTTTGATCGAAGGCTGGCCGCAAGCCCGTTCGGCGACGTGGGAAAACCTTGCGTACAATTGTCGACGTGAAAAACTCGCAGGCAGGTTGTTGACACTTGAGGAACTTGTTTCTCCGAAATATTATTTTTGTGCCGACGATCGGGCTTATCAGCAAGGCGGTGCTTTGGTCAGCGTGTTGTTGAAACACTTCGGTCCGGAAAAGTTCCTTGAGTTGTACTTCAACTGCTCGCAAAAAACGTTTGCTGATGATGTCAAGCGGGTTTACAACATGACGCTGGACGATCTGGACGTGTTTTACCGGCAGGAACTTGATGACTATTACTCTTATGACAAGGCGACGGAACAGCTCTCGCCGGAAGAGAAGGCTCTTCTGGAGGAATTTCGTACCGCTTGCGATCACCAGATGAGCACGTACAAAAAACTGCTCTCCAATGGCACAATGCAATCGACCAAGCATCGCAGTGTTGTTGTGACGGGTGATGAACCGAGTCAGTCGTTGATGGAATCTGTGACAGACTTTTGCGCAAAGGATGGTGTTTGGTTTCGCTTTGAGGAAACAGAAAAATGCACAAATGGCGATGAGACTTTTGAAAGTTCCAAAACTTTGTTGCACACGCCGGAACGCAATTATCATGTTCATTATTTCTCCGGAACGAAAGACCATCCGCCGCGTTCGGATTCGTCATGTTATCTTACGTCTGAAGATGTCGAAACATGGCGAGTTGTCAGCTCGTATCTTCGTGACCAAATGCCAACCATGTTTTCTATCGCCAGTCCATCGTTTTTGGACGACTTTCTCTGGTCACCGCAAACCGGTTTGACGGTTGGAAGCGTGACGCGCCAGGACGATCTGGTTGTGATCACAATAACAATTCAGGAAAACGAGAGGTTCAGGTTCCAATTGCATCTTGATCCCAACCGGAATTGGGCGTTGATCAAAGCCACGGAAAGCAGTTCCAATGAAGAACAAGGCTGGACGAGCTTCGATACGGAAGTCCGGGAATATGAGGATGAGTTGGACGGCGTACCTCTCTTGAAAAAACGGACATCGACACGGGAAATCACAGGAAAAACTTCAACCTCGCTCGTCACGCAAACCGTCGAAATTACACATTTCGCCCCAACGCCTGCCGCAGCGTCCACGTTCGACCCTGACTTGTTTCCGGAATTCAAAGATGTTCAAGTACCATCAACAACCATTATACCCACACTGACCTCCGAACAACGATTGAACCGCCACCTTGCCATGATTGCGATCTGGTTGTTGCTTTCCGTTGGTGTGATTGTGTGGAGCCGACGATCAGAGCATGAAGCGTGAGCGAGTAAAATGATCGCCTCCGTGACCGTCGCGGCTCTGATTGATAGAGCAAGTTATTTCGGCGTGAGTCTTAATCCGCCGTAGGCGAAGCTGGGTCTTCTTTTTCGAACCAGGTGACCGGGTTGAGTTTGCCGAAGGCCGGTTTTTTCTTCGGCTCCATGAGTGCGGGCTTGTCCTCTTGATCGTTTTCGGCGTAAACTGCGGAATAGTAAGAACGTTTCTTCTCCTGCAACGCTCCATCGATGACGAACTGACAATTCACTACCAGAAATTGGCAAGTTCGTCCGGATCGGTAAACGTTACGTCTTTGTCAATGGAAAATTCGCAGGCGTTTTTGCTGCCCGGTCGCGAATCTCTGACTCGTGTCCCCGCAGGTGCGGTGATCTCAAAACTTGACTCCGGCACCGGTTGGTTGACGTTTTTGACTCCGGCCAGGAGATATTGCTCAACGTAATTCTCCCGGCCGTACATGCTGAAAATGTTGGTACGATAATAACGCATCGGAAAAAACACTCCTTCCGCGACCTCGGCAAAATCGCTTGCTTCGTAACGGCGCGTCACCGTACCATCCGGGATCGATAACTCGGTTTTCACTGCGGCATAAGACAGGGACGGCGCGACATAAATCAAGACGATGATGGCATCTTGCTTCGATTCCTCTGGGTGGTAGATGGACGTGAACTCGTTAAACTCTTCTTTGGCAACACACAACTGCAACAAGTGAGTTTCGATGCCGTTCAGGATTTCTTTGCCTCGGTATTCAAATCGGTCCCGATATTTTTTTAAGAACATCAACTGCTGAAGAAACGGAGTTGCGGTGCCGGCTTTCACGACCCGATACTGGGGTTGGTTTTTGCCTTGTTCTTCGAGCGGCTTGTTGTTTCCGCCTGATCCCATAATGACAAACCTGCGATCAATGTCGCCATCCGGCTGTGGTATTTCGTAATACGTTGCGGAAAAATTGTGGCGATGCATTTTGACAAAACGTGGTGAATCCGGCCATCGCAGCACCCATTCATCGTTGGCGACCGTCAATTCCATAGTGGAAGGTGCACCGTCCTCACGTATGCTATATCCCTTCTCCTGCCACGGCAGCGGTTGTGAATAATCATCCATTGTCGTCAACAGCGAACCAAATTGATACGTGAACGTTCCCGTTTTGATCAGCGTTGGATATGCAAAAAGCCCGTCAAGCAACATGTCTTTCGTCGGTGGTCCATCCGGCGCGGCGGCAGTCATTCTCACCGTCGCGGTTCCGAGCGACAGTGTGCCGAGCAGGGCAACGATGACCAGCAGAACCAGGCGTCGCGGCCGGGAGTGCAGTGTTTGCGTGTTGAGCAGCATTTCAATTCTCCTTTGGAGCAAAGTTGGTTGATCCGCCATGTTGAGCGTGATTGGTGACACGCTTCGGCATCGGCGGGAATTTCGAGCAAGGGTGACAAGCATGTCGGCGTAGTCTTCGGCGGTTTCGGCACACTGGGCGGCGGCGTGGTCGGCGAGGTAATCCTGATCTATCCGCACACGGTGACGCAATGTCCAAAACAATGGTTGCACCCAAAACAGCAATCGCATGACATTCAGTAACCGCCATGTGAGGAGGTCAAATCGTCGCAGATGTTCCATCTCATGCGCGACGGAAAATCGCAACGCTTCATCGCTCAGACCTGTCGGCAGAACGATCATCGGTCTGACCAAAGAACAAACAAACGGCGAATCAATCTCGCTGGAAAACAACAGACGGATGTGAGGTGGACAGCCGATCTCCGAACGGCTGTGTCGGCGAAAGCCGACTGGTGCTTCAGGTGCGGAGTACCGCGAGTGACCGTTCGGAGATCGGTCACCCACCTCACCATGACCTGTCTCGTCGCTCACTCCGTTATGTTCCTTCGCACGTCTGATGATCCCGCGAAGCCGCACGATGCCGAACAACCACTGCAACAGGAAAAACAACGTGCCGGTGCAAAAGACCACACCCACAAGGAGCCGCCAATCGAAAAGACAGGCGACCACCCGCAGCCGCAACAAAGGCGGTACGACCGTTGATGATTTTTCATCACCAACCGGCAGTGGCATCGTGTTTTCCGGTCCGGGAATGCTTTGCGGCGTTGCCGGTTGTTGCGCCGGTACAGGCGAAACCGTCGTGAAAGCAACCGGCGGTGACGATGCGGCTGCCAGGGTGGATTTCGCTTGCGGCAAGGGCAAATTCCATCGCGGCATCATGGGCGTGTGCATGAACACAAGCGTTGCGATCACGACAAGTATGGTCATTTGTGTCAGGCAAACGCGTTCGACCGGACGGCGCGTGACGCAATGCAAACCCAGTGCTGCGGCGAAAAACACGAACGCAACCAGTTGCGCAAGTAGCAGCATGTCAACGAAATGGTGGAACGGCGTCATGGCTTTCGTCCTTTCCGTTTCGCCTTGCGGGATTCGACAATGAGTCGTTCGAGCTTTGCCAGATCATTGTCGGACAGGTCTTCCGCCCGTATCATGTTGAGTACGAGTTGATCGACCGCGCCGTCAAACAGCTTGTGCAGGAACCGTGATCCGGCCTGTTCCGGCGTGTAAAGGGACGTGTAATGCAGCGTCCGGTTGTCCCGCCGCACCGACAGCAAGCCTTTGTCGGCCATGATGCGGATCAGCGTTTGAATCGTCGTGACCGCAAACTCGCCGTTCGGGCTCATGACTTTATGCACATCCCGCACCGACGCCTCGCCGATCTCCCAAAACACCTTCAGCACGTCCAACTCCCGATCGCTCGGGGCAATACGTTTTTCTTTTGTCATGTTTCGCTCCTCTTGCCAGAAAGACTAAACTAATAATCTAGTCTATCAAATAATTCAAATGGTGTCAAGAGTTTTTGGTTATTTTTTCCGGGGACGCATGACAGGGCGGTCGCGCCGTGCTCGCAGATCAGAGCCGCAATTGATAAGATTGCGCAAAAAATAACCGCAATCTTACCGATTACGGTTCTGAAGACAAAAAACCGATTGACAATGCCATTGGGGTTAGTTCCACAGGGATTGCAGATCCAACCGAATGCTGAACGTACTCAGGAACATATTCAACGCTACTTCGGTCGGTGTGTATTCCAGCATAATCAAGTCGTTCGGCTGAATCAGAATCCTCTCACCCGGGTCGGTCAGCCCCCGTTTCATATCAATGCGAATCGCCTGTTGATAGCCGTTGACTTCGCGGATCACCAGCAGCCGCGTCGGGGGAATGATATTCCCAATGCTGGAACCCCGGATGCTTGTGCCGCCGGCGGCAACGGCAACGGAGCCGCCGGCCATCGATATGGCGGAGAATACATCCAAATCGAAGTCGCGCGGAATCGGATACATGCCGCCCTGGAGCATACCGCCGGTATAAAAGACTTCGGCTTCCCGCGATTGAACAATGACGACGTCACCGTTCTTGAGAATAATGTCATCCTGGGTCAATTCGGGAAGTGGCTGACCGGGATGAACCCGGAGCGGAATCCGCACAATGTTCGGGTTGCCGTTGACATACGGGGAATTTCCGTAATTGGGATTTGTCTTGCTGATTAGCATGTCCGCACCGGTCACCTCGCCAAAGCTGCCGCGAAGAACGATGACTTCATTTTTCGCCAACATGCTTGGCATGCCGCCGGTCATGTTCAGGGCGTTGAGAACATCGTTTTGCCCGGCCCAGAGGTCCAGTGTCCTAGCCGTCCCGCGGTCTTCCATGCCCACAAAAGAAACGCCCTTGCCCTGCAATGTATTACTGGAACTCGAACGCATGTCGTCGGCACGAACATCCTCGCGAATCACAACGACGTGATAAGTTCGCGGGCGGATCAGTGAAACGGTAATCACGGCGTCCGGTCCCAATACCCGCAAAACTTCAACATAAGCCCGGTGAACCAGGGTTTGCGTATCCATCAGGGTCAGCCCTTCGACATTGAGTGAATGCTGCATTTTCGGGAGTGAAATCGTCCCGTCATCACGGACGGTAAAAGGATAGCCTGTGGCCGGGGGCAGATTAGTGGCCGGGTCCGGTGTATGGATAGGAATAGTAGGAATAGGTTGATTGAGAACTCCTGAAACTCCTGAAACCCCTGTAATGGATTCAATGTAAATACCCAGCGTGTCGCCTGGCCCCAATCGGTAAGCATCCACCGGGTCCTGACGCAGCATGATGGGATTGATGCTATCCATGTTATACCTCGTCTTGTGGCGGGTATTTTCGAACCCTCGTGGCGAGATTGTCTCACTGTTCGGAATACTGGTGCATCCCGCAAACATCGCGATGACCATCCCACCGATCAAGCACCCTGGTAAAGAAACGCGAAAAGCTGACTGTGACGCTTGCTTGCGCAGACCCCGGACGCAAAAACTGAATTCCCCCATCTGTCACTCCCTTTTTTCCTGAAAACCAAACCTGTCACCATCGGAAAGATGGAGACTCCGTTCCTCTCCCGCATGGCGTTTCGATCCTGAAAATCATTCAAGACGTTTGCATTTGAAAAACTGTCCTGCCATGACCATCAGGTTTATGTGGATTTATCGGAACCCGCCTTGTCAAGAGCAAAAGCTTTTGCCATCGGAAAACGGTTTTTCGTTGCAGGATGCCTGTGTAACCAACAGAAACCAAACAACATGCAGAATTGCCATGAAAGGAATTTTGCCGGATTGGAACATAACGGTCATTCATTACAATCGGAACAGCAAACCGAGTCATGATCGTATGATTGCGCACAAAATAACCGCAATATTACGATTGCGGCTCTGAAGACAAGAAAACGGAAAAAAAGTAGTCATTTAATCCGCTACAGATGAAACCGGGTCTTCTTTTTCGAACCAGGTGACCGGGTTGAGTTTGCCGAACGTCGATATTTTTCCTCGACTCCATGAGTGCGGGTTTGTCCTCTTGATCGTTTTCGGCGTAAACTGTGGAACAGTAAGAACTTTCAGTAGTTCGTATCATCGGACATTGCATTTGATTTGATTTCACTCATTACTTTCATGGTGGTTACGTTACCTTGTCCGGTCAGGTTTTGCGAGGTCGATTTCGAAAGATTTGTCAAGTCTCAGGAGCAGATCACGAAAGCTGATGGAGTCGTCGCGGGTTTGTTGGCGGCGACCGTTCTCCGTCACGCACACCCACCCGTTCGAACCAAATCCAGCAATTGCGCATCAGCATCGCCAGTGCAAAGTACAGCAACCGCAAAATCGGCTTGCGGGTGCTCGTGCGAATCCGGCAT
>WRMR01000026.1 GCA_009776995.1 Planctomycetaceae bacterium
CCAGACCAAGTTGCTTTAAGTTGTTTGTACACTGCATGCGCCGCGCGGCCTCACGGGCGGCCTGGACGGCAGGCAATAACAATGCGATCAAAATCCCGATGATCGCAATCACTACAAGCAGTTCGACGAGGGTAAAAGCTCGTATCTTGTCCTCCCCCATCTTGTCAAATTCTTTTTTCATCATTCTACCCTTTCATAATGAGGTGTTTGTTTGGAGTTGCGCATTAATAAGCGAATATTTCGATCAGAGCCGCGACGAATCCAACCGAACGCCGGGATGCTGTTGAACTGCGGATGGCAACCGTCGCCGAAATCAATCGGATCGTTTTTACCATGGTTTTTACGGAGTTTTGCGTATGCCGCGATGAACGCCGCCTGCTTTTCAGGATCAAGTTTGCCGGGCACGTGCTTCGGCTTCTTGTCAACAAAATCGAGTCGATGCAACAGTTCCTTAACGCCCGACGGCGAATATTGCACGCCGTAAGTGACTTCGATGTGATGCCGGATGGCGTTGCTGTCGAGATCAATGTTTTCGTCGAGATGCTGTGCAAGTTCCTCTTGTTGTTCGACGGTCAGCGAAGGTTCTTTGCCGTGATCGTTCAGAGTAAGCAATTCCTCAACGCCGCCTTGACGGTATTTTGCGAGCCAGTTGCGAACGGTCGCCGCGTCGATGAGCAAGACTTCGGCAACGCTCCAGCCCGAACTCAGCGAAACAATCGCCTTGATGCGATCGGCAAACCGCTTGTCGCGATGCGTTTCCTTGAGCTTTGCAATCTGCCTGGCTGTCAGTCGAAAATCGTTCATGGGAAGAATTCTTGCCTCCCGCGTGTGGTCGAAGTATAACTTATTTCAACAAACAAAACAACATGAATTGTAACATTTCAGCCGAATTTTTTAAATCAAATTAGGCAACTCCCAAAAATCCCCAATTACCGTATAGCCGCTATTTTTCGTTTTCTATCATGCGTAATTTGTGTAGATTTATGCAAAAATACAAATAAAAATTCGGCTGAAATGTTGCCATGAATTCTTAACCGGATGCGGTATAAAAACGACTTTTCTATCTCTGGCAGTTGAATAATAGATAAGACTTTTCCCGTTGGACGGCGTGAGTAATTTTGCTTTTTGAGTTGGCATTGCCGCCGCGTCAATGGGAAAAGTCTTATTGGACGTAATCGGCTTTGCCGCGATTGGGCTTACCCCCGCCCGAGTTTCGACTCTTCACTCACATGGATCACTTCCTTTTGTACAGATAGATTTTCGCCATGTTCTTCTTTTCCAGAGAAATCCTGAAACCGTCTTCCAACAATTCCTTACCGGAAAAAGTTCCAAGTTCTCCGCCGTCCATATCTTCAATGGAATACAACGAATCGGGTTCCAGTCCGAAGAGCGGGTAACGGATGACTTCGTAAGGCGAAGTTCCCCGGCGGAAAACCTGGATCATCCCTTCTTTCTCTTCAGGCAAATCAAACTGCCAGGCCATCCACTGCGAGTGTTCCAATGAATACTCGGAAAGGGGATAGTAATCACCGAGCCAATACTTTTGAATTCGTTCACGATCCGAGTAGTATTTACGAATCGTATCAAAGTCAAGGTCGTTTCTTCGCAAATCAAAAATTCCGTTGAAGTACGGACACATCACACTCCGGAGCCTGTAAGTATCGGCAGTGTTTTCACCGGTTCCATGCAAAGGAATCCAGAAATTGATGCCGTAATTGTGCGATTGACTCCCCACGGGATCAAGAATATAGTCCGTTCGCCACAAAGGGATGGAACGCCGCATTGTTTCCAAATCATTTCGTCTTCCGCCGCTGGCGCAGGAGTCGATCAGGAGACCCGGATTCCGTTCCAGAAGCGCGTCCCAGTAGGCAAGGTAGTTTGTGACATGCTTGATTTCCGAGATGCCCTGGCGGTCGGGTGCATCATTTTGCCTCCAGTACTCCAATGGGTCCATATTGAAATCCTGACGGTACCAGTCTATGCCTTCCCGTTTGATGACGGCGTCAAAATGATTGACGGCCCAATCGAGTACTTCAGGGTTTCCGAGATTCAGGAGTCCGCCTTTTTTACCACCGAGAACCCAGTCCGGATGTGTTTCCGTCAACCATGTTCCGGGATGCACACGTTCCGGCTCAAACCAGACGATCGTCTTCACGCCTTTCTCACGCGCGTAATCGCTGATCGGTCTGAGACCGCCTGGAAATCGTTGTTGGTCAACTTCCCACGTTCCGGTTTCCGGCCAATTGTTGGTATTTTTGATAATGTACCAACCGGCGTCCATCCACCAATAACCGATCCTGATGTTCTCTTCCTGATAGCGGTCGATAAAATGCTTCTGGGATGCGGAATCGGCGGTCACCATTTCGTTGTAGTAGTGCGAACTACAGCCAAAGGCCGCCATGTCGGGAAGTTTGCCGTCAAAACGCGGGACATTGTGTTCAAACATCCACCGTCTCCAGACATTCTGGCTGTCAAAATAATTGCTGCTCCAGAACTGAACGACTGCCAAAGGAGAGCGCACCTCCTCACCCGGCAAAAGCGTGAAATGCGTCAATTCCTGACCGGCGGTGACATGCAGACGATTGGCATCATCGCGTTGAAAAAGTGAAGACCATTGTCCCGGCCAGCCGAGGACAACAATCCATCCCTCGTTTTCGGAATCAATGTTGAAATAAGGCATATCACTGTTTGTGGAACGTCCACCGGCAGTTGCAATGCGTTTTTCCATGCCCGGTTTGAGCAAGGTTTTCAGAGGACGATAATCCTCGGGTGCACAAGGGCTGCCCACCGAATGGTGGAGAGCGAACTCCTTATAGGATAAACGCGAAAACACCGTGTCAATCGCCTGAATGTTCTCAAGGATCGGTGTGTTGGCATCACTTCCATTCCTGAAATACAGCGTCCACTCGACCGTTGGAAAGTCCAGATATTCCACGGAAACACAACGGACTTCCAATCCGGTTTTTGGATCGGTGTAGGTATTGACTCTTTCCAGCTTGCGCTCGTCAATTTGCCGGATTGTTTTCGTCTGTTTCCACGTATCGAGAAAACCGGACGAAAGTTTGCCGTCATAAACAAAGGAAAACGGAGGATCCATTGTCGGTACTTCGGTATCCTTTTGATTGAGAAACGGCATTTCGTCGAGATAAAGCAGGGTTCCATCCTGCATGAGAACCCGTGCATTGACCCAATCGGCCTGGTCACAGGTAATTCCGTCGCCTGTGCTCCCGGAAATGATACGAAACTCTCTGGCGTTGTTGAGATCGACCTGGATATTTTCTCCCTGTTGCCCACCGTGTTTGACGTCCGACTTGTATTTCAACCGACCTTCACATTCCACGGAAAAACAGACACTGCCGCGTCCTCCCGACGTGGTATGATTGTGATCGATGCCGATGACTGCAAGAAACGTCTTGGCCGGTCCGGGAAGACGGATGATCAACTCACTTTCCGCATGACAAAAGAGTCCTCTGGAATAGGTCGCATCACCAATACGGAGAGGGCCGCCCAGACCGTAATTCCTTCGCACAACCTCGTAATTTCTCACAATCTCGATTCCAGTGTCCGGATCAATCGCGAGAGGTGTGAGAACTTGATCGAATTTCGCGGAAACCCATTCCTTCTTCCTGATCATATCCGTCTGTGCCGGTTCCCTGGTGAAAACCGGGGGAACGAAAGCCAGGATGATCCCGGCGGCTAACATGACTCGTGTCAACATTGCAATCACTTTCTAATTCTGATGAATTCATAAATATTTACAGTTTCCAGTATTTGAAAAGGGCGGAATCCGGTCTCTTCGGCAGATCGACCGGCAGTCCGATTTCCATGAGTTCCTGTCCGGTTGCCCGGACTGTTTCACCGGAATTGTAATTCTTGATCCGATATGTTGTTTCCGGTTCAAGCCCCATGAGTTGGAATTGTCCCACGATGAAGCCGGCCTGGGGACGTTTGAACATTTGCACAATCCCTTCGCCCATTTCCGGATCATTGAACTGCCAGCCGATCCAATCGCGGTCATTGCGCGAATACGGAAGGAGAGGATAATAATCCGCATAGAGCAAGGGGGCAATCTCACGCCATTCGTCCATCCATTGTTTCAGTTTGGCGAAGTCGTATTGTTCACCGAAAACCCCCCGGTCATTTCCCAGATAAAGCAACGAATAATTACTTCGGTGATAGTATATGTCACTCTGGTCGGCGGGCCAGTTGACGCCGCCAAAATAGGGAAACCACTGAAATAACGTGTGGTGCATCGCTTGTTTGACGGTCAAATCCCCGTAGTTAAAGTCGGTGACATGGATCGGCAGGCTGCGCCGCAATGTTTCCAGGTCGTTTCGCCGTCCCCCGGAAGCGCAACTGTCAATAACAAGGCCGGGAGTCTTCGCGAGAAGCTCGTCCCAGAATTTCAGATAACCCTGGCAATATAGATTTTCAGTCATCCCCTGGCGGTCCGGCGCATCCGCGCTTCGCCAGAAACCCAGCGGAGCAATATTGAAGTCTTGTCGATACCAATCAATCCCTTCATCCCTCAACAAGGACAGGATACGTTTTGTGATCCAGTTTCTTGCATCATCATTTCCCAAATTGAGAAGCGACCCGCCAAGAATCCAGTCAGGATACTGAACAGCCAATTCACTTCCCGCCGTCACTCGTTCCGGCTCGAACCAGACCAGGACTTTCGCGCCTTTGTTGTGGATAGAATCGCTTGCCGGACGCAGCCCGTTCGGAAAACGTTCGGGATCAAATTTCCAGGTTCCGACATACGGCCACGCACGATGCTCTTGGCCGGGCACCTGACACGGATACCATCCCGCATCCAGCCAGTAGTAGTCAAAGGGAACGCCGTTGTCAAAAAAGCGGCCGGTAAACCGGATCAGGTCCTGTTCTGTATCGTTTTCATTCACGGCACTGAATATTTCGCCGCTGAAATTGGCATACACCGGAGGAATCGGTTTTCCATCAATTCCGGGAATATTATGGGTAAGATACCATCGGCGCCAAAGATTGACGAGGCGGTCTTGATCGTTGCCGCTGTAAAACATGCAGAAGATCAACGGCGTCCTGATTTCCTCTCCGGGCAAGAGAATGGTGTGAACCTGTTGCTGACCGGACCGGACATGAATTCCATTGTCCGCCTTGAATGCCGTTTCCCACTGGCCCTGCCAACTGACGACAAAAAAGAGTCCTTCATGGGGGCCTTGAATTCTGTAATAGGGAAACTCGACATTGGTAGGACGTCCGCCGGATGACGTCAGCGTGATTTCGTTCCTGTCTCCGAAACGGCATTCTTTGGGTTCGTAACTGTCCGGTGTGCAGTAGTCCCCCTTAAAGTGATGAAGGACATACTGGTTGTTCCGGCAGGAACGGTTTCGAAAAAACGTCGTGTCGATTGCTTGGAGATCGGAAATCACCGGCGTCGGGTTTGATCCGGTGTTCTTGAGCCAATAAGTCCATTCCACAGCGGGAAAGTCCGAATAAACAACGGCCGCACAACGAAGCTCCAATGATGATTGTTCGTCGGTGAACGAGATCGTGTGTTCCGTCTTGCCGTTTTCCAAGGGACGCGATGAAACAGTGCGTTTCCAGTTTTGGACGATTTGATGAAGCGTGCTATCGCCGTATTGGAACGAGCAAATGGGAACGGGGTTGTTGAGCAGATTGTCATTGATCCATAGCTCGGCAAGGTCATGATCCTCCCGGGGACCGCCCGTTTGGGATTTGCGTAATTCAAATGCCGGAAGGTCCAAAGCCGCAGGATGGTCTCCCTCGACAAGAAAAGCGGCGTCGGCCCAATCGGCCCAGTCGCAAGTGTAATCATCTCCTCCGTCCGTAACCGCCAACTCCAGAATGTCATATTCCCGGATCGAAATATCGACGATGTCCGCAGGCTCGCCGCCGCGTTTCACGCCGCTGCGCCACAAGAGGTGGTCGTCGCCATAGATTTTGAACCGAACCGAACCGCTGTTGGGAAATTTGCTGTCGATGCCGACTTCCGCCGTAAAACGGACGGCACCGTTTACGGCGATTTTCATATCGGAAAACGCGTGGGTACAGACACCTTCCGCGTACTCCCTGCCACCAATACGTATGGGCGTTCCGTTAAGATTCTGATTTCGCGTCACCTCGCCGACTGCCCCGTAACTCATTTTGGAAATGTCGAGGTTTCCCAACGGAACACGTTCTTCGGCCAACACGGTTGTTGTCAACACAAGAAAACAAATCAATGTCCATTTGTGCATTTTATCTCTTTCTATGTTTATTCATCTGTTGAATCCATGAATCGCAAGTCCAACGACTGATGGAAACCCGCAATCATCGGATGTGCGGGTCACGTCCATCACAGTGCTCTGCGTCCGGGAAACAATTCCGCCATGGAAAGGTCAACGGCCGCCCCGACGTCATACGATTCATTCACGGCTTTTTGATCCACTTTAAGCCGAAGTTGGGTTTTCGCCAGGTCGGAATATTTCGGGTCCACCGTTTCTTTAGTCTGTTGGGCAGCCTGTTCCTGCATCCTGCGCCGTTCGTTCAACGGAGTCGTTTCATCCGGCCGTTCCAGGCCGGGAGGAGTGACGATTTTTGAAATGGAGACGTAAAATTCCCCTTCGGGAACCCCTTCCCACTGGCCGTCGAGTTTGATGACAGCCACCCCTTTGGCATCCGTCTTGCCGCCAATCACAAAACGTAAATAACCGTCGGGCGGACGCACAAAGATCATCGCCCCTTCCAATGGCTTGCCATCCTGAATGACGGTGATTTTGCACGGATATAGCTTCGGCAAATCCGACGGTTTTTCTGGACCGTTGCACCCCAGGGCAAGAATGAGAACCCCGATGGAAATGAGCGGAAAACAACGTTTTATTTTCATAAATACCACCCTTGAAAAAACATGAAAACACTTCATCGCATTCAAAGACAGAGGGCAGGTCGGTTTTCGGAGCCGCCAGCCTGCCTCAATCGTTATGGAATCGACACACTTTCGCCGCCGCTGGGAGTTCCGAGTGCTCCCCAAATCCCATAGAGGCTGTTGCCGGAAGCTCCATCTTCCACACTGCGGAAGGCTGGGTCGAGGTTGGTTTGAATCGTATCCGAAATGAAATGCACCGAACCGTCTCCAAAGACGCCGTTGACGCCGCCCGTGTGATTGCTGCCGGCGGTCGGAATTCCCCATTCATTGTCGTGGGTGGTGGCGGAACAACTTGGCCCGTTTGGCGGAATCACGGTACAAAATCCCCCGTTCATCGGGCGCCCGTCTCCAAAGAAATGGCCTCTCCATACAACAGCGGCGTCGGCATTGATTTCTCCCGGCCTTGCTCCGTTCCTGGCTCTTGCCACGCAATCTCCCGGACCGTACAGGTAAAGCGACGTATGGGCATAAGTTCCCCCTTTGAGGCCAAGATAGCCGGGAGTCGTTTGGGGGGTAGTCACGGTTTCACTGGCCGCGATTGTATTACTGGAACCATCCGTCATGGAACCAAAGGTTTTGAATGACATCCTGAGAAACAATCCGCGGGTTTCTTTTTGATAAACCAGAACACTTGGGTTATTCATGGCGACGAGATCTGCATTGGAATGCCGGTTACTTCCCATGGCGTCTCCGCAACTGGTGATAATATTGGTCCGTGCCGCGCCAACGTTGCCGACACTCGCCTCAGTATAACCCTGGGTCCTGCCATTTCCATCCGAAGGGCACAGGAGCGCGGGAATCGGTTCCCGCATTTCCGGGCAGGCACACCCCTGAAACGGGGACAAAGCAAATCCCCCATGACCGCCCGCCGCTGTGGAAACATCGAAATTGACAAGAACGTCATACCGGGCGGACATTTCCATATAAGGAAAGAGCTTGACGTTGGCTCCCCAAAACGTATCCCGATCTTCCCAGGGTGAAGCCGATTTGACATAGTCGCGTGTCAGGGAGCTTTGCCCGGCAGGAAACGATTTACAGGCGTCGTGATAATTGTGAAGCCCGAGTCCCCATTGTTTCATGTTGTTGGAACACTGCATTCTGCGGGCTGCCTCACGGGCGGCCTGGACGGCAGGCAATAACAATGCGATCAAAATCCCGATGATCGCAATCACCACAAGCAGTTCGACGAGGGTAAAAGCTCGTATCTTGCCCCCCACCCCCCCATCTTATCAAATTCTTTTTTCATCATTCTACCCTTTCATAATGAGGTGTTGGAAAGTTCATGCTACGATATGTAATTCAAGCATAGTTTTGAAAACAAGCGAATTTTGCGCAAAATGATATGACATTGCGCAAGGATCAAAGGTTTTTTTCATTTCGGGCGTCTTGAAGCGGGATTCGCGGGATGACATTGCAGTTGACAACATGCCGGGGATAAAAACCGCTCAGGACGTCAACAACCGCCCGGGAGCCGCCGGTGCGTGAGGCGATCATGGCTTCTTCCGAATTGGCGGAGACATGGGGCGTCAGTAAAATATTATCGATTGTGAAATACGGATGGTTCGTCGAAAAACCGCTTTCACTGAACACATTGATCCCGGCAAACACGTCAATGGCCGCTCCCTGGATCACGCCGGTTTTCAAGGCTTCCACAAGGTCTTCCTCATGGACAAGTTCACCGCGTCCCGTGTTGATCAAAACGGACGCGGGCTTCATCATCCTCAATTGTTCCATCCGGATCATCTCCCGGTTCCCGGAAGTGAGAGGACATAACAGCGACAGGTAATCGGATTGGGAAAGAACGGTCTCAAAATCAACCGCTTCCACATTCCATTCATTCTTCTCTCCGGGAGTCAGCAAAGGGTCGTAAGCCAGGATTCTCATTCCAAACGCCATGGCCCGTTTTGCCACCGCTTTCCCGATGCGTCCGAAGCCGATGATTCCCAGAGTTTGAACGGCCAGCCGGTGCATTCCCGCAACAGACGACGGCTTTTCCCCCGCTCTCATGCAAGCCTCAAAATATTTCAAACGCCGCGCGGAAGCGAGGATCAGTGCCAGAGTATGGTCTGCAACCTCTTCCGTCGAAAAATCGGGAAGATTTGCAACAACGATTCCGCAACGTGTTGCCTCGTCCACATCAATTTTGTCGGTCCCTGTTCCCAAACGGGAAATCACCCGCAGGTGCTGGAGTTCCCTGATGACGTTACCATGCAGATAAGCGGAAACGATCATGACGGCATCCGCGTTTTTTGCGGCGGACAGGATTTCATCATCCGTTGCGCCTTCCAATTCCACAACATCGGCGTTGAGGAACGCAAGGATTTCCCTTTCCGCATCCAACATCGGAAATGTGACGGCATTCAGTCTGGCAACGATCGGTTTTTTGGACATGGTGTCGTTCATCCCTTTCGGTATCTGAGCATTTCCCCCGGTGCCGGCACAATGGGGGTCGTTGACTTCGGCAAAGATTTCGCTTCCTGGAGGAATGCTGCCGGGTCGCCGCACCCGCCTTCGCCCACATGTTCAAGAAACATCCAAAAGTGACACGCAATGAGGATTTTCGGTTTCAAAACTTCGGCAAGCCGGCACATTTCACGGGCATTCATATTGCCGAATTGTCCGTTGATGGGGGCAATCATCACGTCAATATTCGTTTGGAGCGATTCGGAAATTTTTTCCGGGGCAAAAGCCGTGTCGCCGGCATGATAAATTTTGATCCCTCCCGTTTCGACAAGCAATCCGACAGCATCCGGTGCCAGATCGCCATGGTCGGCATAAACGGCACGGACTTGAAGACCGGGCAACTCATGCGTGTCACCGATTCCCAGAACGCGGTAATGGTCGCTCACGATGCCGGTTTGCCGGTAAACGGCCTCGCAGTCGGGCGAACCGATGAACAATGTTTTGTCGTTTTTCGCAACGACGGGGAGAATATCCACATCCAAATGATCGACGTGCGAATGGGTGGAAAGATAAACATCGGCATTCAAATCTTCCGGCTGGACAACTGCCGGAATCATTCGCTTGAAGCCGAACAATCGTTCTGCGGCATCCGAAAGATACAAGTCGATCGCAAGGAGTTTTCCTTCGTCGATCTTCAGCAGAAACCCCGCCTGCCCCAAAAAGAACAAGAGCAGCTCGTTTTGGCTTGCGGTTTCATTGATGATTTTTTCAGTCAGCTTCATGGCCGTTGCGATTTTATAATGGTTCCAGTTGCCTGCGTATCGCTTCGATTGCATTTTTTGTGTGAGTCCACATGCTGACAACATCCGAGGCCGCCCAAAAAGCGCGCATCCCCTGGTCTTTCCAAAAGCGCACTTTTACCGGATCACCACACGCAATTCCCGGCAATACGCCGTAACGCTGACATGCGGCAATGACGCGGCGGACTTCTGCGAGATAATCCGGGTGATCGAATTGTCCCGGGATTCCAAGTCCGAGCGTCAAATCATCGTTTCCGATAACCGCAATATCGATCCCGGAAACCGAAAGGATTTCATCCAGGTTTTCCAATGCCTCTTTCGTTTCAATTTGTATTCCAATCACGAAATCATCATTGAAGAAATCCAGCTGTTTCCGCATGTCCGGCTGCCAGCCCAGATACTTTCCCGCAGGGCAGGTGCTTGCGCCGAAACCTTTGACGCCTCTTGGCGGGAACTTTGCCAGCCGGATGATTTCCTCGACATCCTGCCGCGTTCTGATCCGAGGGACATAAAGACCGTCGGGAGCCTGGTCCATTACCCGGTTGATTTCCGCATACGAAAGCTCCGCCGCCCTGACCATGCAGGGAATATCCAACGCTCGGGCAAGCCGGATATGTTCCCGAATCGTCTCGCTGTTGAGTGCCGTATGCTCACGGTCAAGAAGAACGACGTCAAAACCGGTCGCGTGATACATTTCAATGACGGCTCCGGAACGGCTATCCATCACGCAACCGTGCATAAGAATGTCACGGTTGCGCACCCTTTGCTTGAGTTTTCCGGTACAACCTTTCATGTGTGTTTCCTCCGTTTCCAAATTTCCAAGCCCCGGGATTACAAGCCGGGGACATATCCCTTTCCGAGTCTCAATCCGGTTTCATGAAACCCTTCACTGAACGACATCCAGGACGTCGTGCCGCCATCGACGATGATCGTCTGCCCGATGATATATCTGGCCTCGTCGGAAGCAAGGAAAACCACAACGTTGGCGATGTCCAGCGGTACGCCGGCAAAACCGCACGGGATCAATGGTGCAAGTCCTGTCATGTCGTCGGAACCGGCGGCTTTGAAATGATTTTCCACCGGAACGGCACCCGGTGCCACGGCGTTGACCCTGATGCCGCGTGGGGCAAGCTCAACGGCCAGTTCCCGGGTATGGGCAATGATTGCTCCCTTGGTTCCCGCATAAACGGAATGCCCTTTACAGGCACGAAAGCCATGCACCGATGAAAGGTTGATCACGGTACCACAGCCTTGTTTCAGCATGGCCGGAAGAGCCGTTTGAAGCGCGAAAAACTGGGCACGCACGTTGATGCCATAAACGGTATCAAATTGTTCCGGCGTCACGTCTTCAAATTCAAGGGTCATGGTCGCACCGGCATTATTGACCAGGACATCAATTCCTTCGAGATATTCGATGGCGTCGTTCGTGAGTTTTTTTACCTGATGGACGTCGGTAAAATCGGCCTGAAATGCCTTCGCCCGGCCGCCAAATTCAAGAATTTCCCGAACTGCCGACTCGGCACCGACAGTGCTATGCGCGTAATGAAGAGCAACAATAGCCCCGCGTCTGGCAAATTCCAGCGCAATCTCGCGTCCCAGTCCCGTCCCGGAACCGGTAACCAATACTTTTTTATCTTTCATTTTTCTCTCCAAATCTGAGGGGATGTTTTTTAGTCAATGGAAATTTCCATTTCCCAATGGATTTTTGATTTTCCGGGAACGACGCTGCGCTGTCCGTGTTGCTTTGCAACGTCCGGCCGGTCGTAACAAACAGAGCAGGGTTCGACAATGATATTGTATAAACCGTCCCACCCGTCCTCATTCATCAGGATTCCGAGAAAAGGTACCGTTTCCGTTGAAAAGGATATTTGCATCTTTTGTTGATCGGGATATTCCAAACGGCACCAACCCTGTTTCAACGCATGGGTGAAGTAGTATTTTTCAAATCCCCTGACACTTTTGTGACGTGCGATATCAGCGCGGTATGTTTCCCCGTTTGCATCTTTAAGGAACGGCCATTGATGAATATCACCAAATTTCAATCCGGAATTCGACAAGATCGTTATCATTTCCCTACAGTCGTCAGGAACGCACACTTTCGTTCCTTCCACGAGATTGATCATAAGGTGTCCCGCCCAAAGATATTCAAAATCAAACGGCGACAAGTTGGTCAGGACGTATTCGAACCGAAGTGAGGCGTTTTCCATCAAGGTGATCCGCTTTTCCAAAAGATAGGGAAAACGAATCCCATGAACGGACATTTTCAGGGAATATTCATCGGCAAACAGGACATCCCAGGGAAGCGGCCAGACTTCACCATGATCGGCCAGTTCGATTCCCTGCCAGGGATCATGCTCACAGGCACAGGCGTCAATCGTGGGAAACATGTCATCAAAGCCGCTGCATTCCCCATCGACATAAACGCCGGCAAACGGCTGGTCGCGGTAGGTGAGGTTTGGGCGTTGTACGAGGAATTCAAAACCGGTTCGCTTGCTGACAAGCGAAGCCATCTTTCCGCCCGGATCGGGCAAAAATTCCGCGCGGAGGGAATCGTTTTCGAGAGTCATGCTCGGCTTGTTTTTGTATTTGGCAGCTGTCATATACTTAAACTCTTATTTTCGGGAATAACGTTCGTGGTATGCCAATATGATCATTCATTTCATTGATCGTACTTGCCTTTTTCTCTTTTGCAAGACAAAATTGCGCATAATCTTACGATATTGCGCAAAGTTGTTTATTGACAATCAAGGTATGGATACAATGATAGCATTCCCATTGTAAATATGATATTCTGGAAGTTGATTTCGTCAATACGGCAAGATTGACCAACTGAGATATGATCACAAAGCTATAATTTTCCGCAAAAAATAACCGGGTTGTTTTCACGGGCATTCCCGCATGTCAAAAATCCTTACAAGAGTTCCCAGGGTTATTGTTCTTCTTTCGACCGCGTTCAAGGTCTACCGGGACAGCCTCAAGGGAATTATCCACTACGCGCACCTTCATGGCCCTTGGGAATTTCATATCCTTGAAGGACGTGAAGCGGAGCAATCCACGCTGGACTTGAAAACATGGAATGCCGACGGGTTAATCGCGTGCGTGTTCAACGACGACTATTGCAAAACGGTTTTGCAAGCAGAAATTCCTTGCATTATCCTTGATCCCTGGGACCATCGTCAGGTGTTATTTCCTCTGGATCAATACAATATTATCCTGTGTGATTCCCATGCCGTCGGGAAAGCGGCGGCGGATTTTTTCCTTCGGCAAAAATTCAAGCATTACGGATATGTCTCTGAGGCCAAAAATGCCCAGTGGTCCCGGGAGCGGGGAAAAGGGTTTGCGTCGCAAATCCAGGCTGCGGGATTTCAGTGTCACATCTACGAAAACCATTCGCGCCGTGAGCAAAACGATTGGGGGCTGGAACAAAAACAGTTGAAACAATGGCTCCTTGGCCTCCCCAAACCTATTGCACTTTTGGCCGCGATGGATGTTCGGGGACGCCAGGTCATCGAAGTCTGTCGTTCCGCCAGTCTCTCCGTCCCTTACGAAATTGCCGTACTGGGAGTTGACAATGACGAATTGCTCTGCGAATCGACCAATCCCCCCTTGTCCAGCATGTTGATGACTATGGAAGAGGCCTGCTTCGAAGGAGCCGCTCTCCTGGACCGCCTGATGAGAAAAAAAGACATTTCCACTCCGACATTGATTCATTACGGCCCGAAGGAAGCCGTCGTCCGGCGTTCAACCAATCCAAAAATCATTGCCGACAAACTGGTCATTCAAGCGTTGGAATTCATCGAAGTCAACGCCTGTGTGCCTATCAACGTTTCCGACGTCGTGAAGTTTCTGGGAATTTCCCGGCGTTCTGCGGAAATGCGGTTCCATAAAGAGTTGCGTCACACCATCCTTGATGAAATTCACCGGATGCGGCTGGAAAAAGTCGTCACATTCCTGAAGCAAACGAACCTGTCGATTGCTGAAATATCAAGGATAGCAGGCTATAATAACGAAAATTACCTCGCTTGCGTTTTTCGAAAACACATGCACATGTCCATGACCGATTTTCGCAACCTGCAATCGGAATCCTGACCACACCGTGTCGAGAGAGACTCCGAACGCAAGTTCAGTGTTAGAATGTGTCCTGAACCAGGATTTTTTACAAGAAACAGCAGCCGGGAACGCAGAGAGGTCACGAAGTGGCCGAACGAAGTGACCGGAGAGGGCGGTTTTCACCCCAAAGCCGGTCACCCCGCTACGCTCCGTTTCCGGTTGCTGTTTGAGTGAAAGACGCATTCTTAGTGACCCGTAGTCTCAGGGAAAACCCTGTCGATGGAAGATTGAAACCTTAAAATTACGATGACATTTGGGAGGCACATCACGATGGATTACGTCGTATTACTTGGAATTGCGTTGGTGGTTCTTGCCGGACTGGGCACGGGAACCGGGATATGGCCCATGAAACTGATGAAACGTTTTCAGTTCGAGCATTACTGGTTTATCGCCATGCTCACGGGGTTGGTCGTCCTTCCCTGGGCGATTGTTCTCACCAGGATTCCCCATCCGTTTGCCGCTTATGCTCAAGTGGGTTGGGAACCGATTCTCAAAGCGAATCTTTTCGCACTCGGCTGGGGAGTCGCCAACGTACTCTACGGCCTGTGCGTCATCCGAATCGGAGCGGCCCTGACGGGAGCCATCCTGACCGGCCTGGGAATCATCGCGGGAACAACCCTCCCGATGGTCATGAAAGGAACCGGACTTTTTGCCAACGCCCCCGACCTGACATCGACCAGTGGTCTTGTCTTGCTGGCGGGACTTGCCGTCATGTTGCTCGGCGTCCTGTTCTCTTCACTCGCGGGCTTCGGCAGAGCGAAAGCATTGTCAGCTTCAGCATCCGGCTCGTCATCCCCGTCACTCTCACAAGGACAACAGGGAAGCTTTGCTGTTGGACTCCTGATGGCGGTGATTGCCGGTCTGACATCGGCGGGAATCTCTCTCAGTTTTGTTTACGGACAAGCACCGATCGTGGAAGCCATGAAGTCGCAAGGCGCGGATACCATGTCGGCGAATGTGGCGGTCTGGGCTGTGGCACTCATGGGCGGAGCTGCCGTGAACATCATTTTTCCCGTCTGGATCATGACCAAAAAGAAAAACTGGAATGTCCTGCTCAAGAATCCGGGTGAAGCCCTCTTCGCGACCGTGGCCGGCATACAATTCATCATTGCCATCTCGCTCATGGGACGCGGAATGTTGTTTCTGGGTGCCTTTGGAGCTTCCGTGGGATTTGCCATTCAGCAGATCATGCAAATCATGGGAAACCAGGCGGTCGGTTTTCTTTCCGGCGAATGGAAAAACGTTTACGGGAATCCAAGACGCTTGATGTATCTGGCACTTGCCATCCTGGCCGTTGCCGTAACGATCATTGCTTCCAGTAACGCTCTTGTTCGTTAAGAGGCCAGAGTCAAGCAATTCAACTTCAGTCGGCACAAGCCGGATGAGCAACTTGCGAAAGAATACCAAGAAATAAAAAAAGGCACACCACAGGGATGTGCCGAGGATGCTTGAAAGCATGGCCTCGCGCAACGAAAGTCACTTACTAAGATTTGACGTAGCAATCGCTGCTCGGATATACGTAATATATTCTATCAGAAAATGATTTGCCGGTCAATACAAAAATTGTTGATTTTTCAATTAATTAATACTTGATTCTTTCAGTTGTGTTTGTGTCATTGAGTTATAATGGGTGATTCCTATGAATTATTAATATTTATCAAGCAGGTTTGAATAATGGCATATTATCTCGGTCTTGACCTCGGCGTCCAATCGATTGGCTGGGCGATGATTCCGGTTGAAGGGGAACACAGTCCGGCCATGCGGCTTGGCGTTCGCTGTTTCGACAGCGGCACAGGAACGGAATCGGAAATCGAACAGGGAAAAGATGAGTCCCGGAATCTGAAACGACGTGCCGCTCGCAGTGTCCGGCGCAATCAATGGCGACGCAAACGACGAACGCTCAAATTGTTCAATCTGCTGCGCAACCACGGTCTGTTGCCCATGGGCCAGGGAATCCAAGACACCCCCATCGACCGCCAGGAATTGATCAACGAACTCGACAAGGAACTTGCCGGCAAGTTGTCTCTTCATGATGACCGTGTCTCCGCACACCTCTTGCCGTACAAACTCCGGGCAATGGCACTTGATGAACAACTGGAGCCATTCGCACTGGGACGCATTTTCTTGCATTTGTCCCAACGTCGCGGGTTTTTGAGCAATAAAAAAGCACCGTCCAAAGAAGGGGAAGATGAAAAAGGACTGAAAAAAGACATTTCCGATTTGAGCAAAGAGATCAAGGAAAAAGGTTTTCGCACGCTGGGCGAATATTTTGCGTCGCTTGACCCGGAAGAAAAGCGAATCCGACAACGCTGGACCGGGCGCGACATGTTTCGCGATGAGCTCAAAGCCATTTGTGACAGCCAAGACAAGTATTACCATGATTTGCTGAATAAAAAGGTGGTCGTTGACAGTTGGAAAGACAACCCGAATGCTTGGAAAAACAACATCAGCAAAATGAAACGCAAGAAGTTATTGTCGAACGAACATGTTCATACACAGGAAATGACGCTGCGGGAAGCTTTGGAACACGCCCTGTTTTTTCAAAGACCGCTCAAGTCGCAGAAGCATTTGATCGGCAAATGCCAGTTGGAACGGGGGAAACGCCGTGCGCAACTCGCTTCGCTTGAAGCTCAGCAGTTTCGCTACTGGCAGAAAATTCTTGATCTTCAGTACAGGAACATGGGCGGCTTCATGGTTCCGCTTTCGCCAGAACAACAAAACTTGCTTGCAGAGGAATTGGAGAATAATGCGAAACTGACTTATGCCCAAATGCGGACAATACTTGGCTTCAAACAACCCCGTCAAAGCAAGGAAGAAAAAGAAGAATACAAAATGGCAGGGATCAAGTACAAGCCTCCCCTTGCTTTCAATTTTGAAGTCGATGAAGATGACAGTGACAAAGGATTGAAGGGCAACACGACTTCATCACGCATTGCGGCAATCATTCCCGACCGTTGGAACGTTATGCCGGATAAGGAAAAGGAACTGCTCGTCAGTGAAATTTTGCAATTCGAACACGAAGACGCCCTGGCCAGACGGCTCGAAAAGGTGTTCCAGTTCGATTCCAACACGGCCAGTCAACTGGCGGCGGTGCAACTGGAACGAGATTATGCCTCGCTGTCCCAACAGGCGATTCGGAAGATTTTGCCGTTGATGATCGAAAAGCGAATTCCTTTTGCCACGGCGAGGAAAGAGATTTACGGCGAGCAATTTGATGAGGATCACAAGGAACCACTAGATTTCCTACCACCACTTCTCAAGTCCAAGGAAGACCCGCGAAATCCAGTTGTAACTCGCGCTTTGACTGAACTTCGCAAAGTGGTCAATGCACTCATTCGGAAATACGGCAAGCCGGAAACAATTCGTGTTGAGTTGGCAAGGGACATGAAAAAAGGACGCCAAGTGCGCGAAGAAATTACGAAGGTACAAAATGAAAACGAAAAAGAACGAAAACTCGCACATGATTTCCTCAAAGAAAGCAGATTTGAAACATCGGAAACCAATATCCTGAAGTATCGTTTATGGATCGAATGCAATAGAATCTGCCCTTATTCAGGCAGACCAATTTCTGCACGCCAACTTTTTGGGGAATCACCAGTATTTCAAATTGAACATATAAGACCCTTCAGCAAAACTCTCGATGATTCTTATGCCAACAAAACTCTTTGCTATTATGAACACAATCAAATCAAAGGAAATCGAATACCATCTCAAGCGTTTACTGACCCTCAAACATGGCATGAAATCATCACACGGGTAAAACAATTTCAAGGAAAATTTGATGAAGAAAAACTGGAACGTTTCCAGGAAAAAACGATTCCCGACGATCAAATGCCTGCACGACTTTTGGTTGATACAGGGCATATATCTAAATCGGCAACGGAATATCTGGGATTACTTTTCGGTAAAGAACAGAAAAGTAAAATTCAAGTTCTGTCCGGCGGCGTGACAAGCTGGCTTCGTCAGCTTTGGGGACTCAACGGTAAAGGTATTTACGGAAAAAATGTCATTCCAGAATTACCAGAGAATACGGAAAAACCGTGGAAAAAACGTCCACGAAAAAGTAGAACAGACCATCGACACCACGCAGTAGATGCTTTTGTTATTGCTCTTTGCGAACCAAGATACGTTCAATTGTTGGCTATGGCTGCAGAGAAAGCTTCTAACGAAGTTTATGCAGAAGCCCCACCTGATGACTCACTTGAAACTTTAGGACAAAAGATTTATGAGCGAGGATTAAATGACAAGTTTGTGAAATATTATTTCCAAGACCGGCCATTTGATTGGCGTCAAGTTCGAACGATTGTTGAAAATATTAATGTTTCTTTCCGTGCCAATCGCAAAGTCAGCGGCGGGTTTCATAAGGAGACAAATTATAGCAAGCCGCAGATCGTCATGGAAGATGAAAGGCGACACATCCGTAAACTGCTAGGATCAATGACGCTAGAGGAAATAGATAGAATTGTTGATGATGCTGTTCG
>WRMR01000027.1 GCA_009776995.1 Planctomycetaceae bacterium
CCGAAGCAAAAATAAGATGCAAAATACTAAACCACTTCACAAAACTCGGACTGCCCGAATATTACGCAAAAAATCATTAGTCAACAACGCCCTTTGGAAACACTGTTTTGGTACGATACTTCACCCTAAACTTGGATATGACTCCCCCATGAAAATCGCAACACGACTCTTGATTTTCCTGTTGGCCGGATTGACGTTCCATTGCTTGCCGCTCACGGCCCAGGAACAACGTTCGGCTGTGGTTCCTTTTGACACGCCTGACCCGACGGCACTTGAAGCTCCTGACGGCAGCGGGATTTATGTTTTCACAACGGCACCCGGCGTCAATATCACGCGGAGCAAGAACCTGATTGAATGGGAACGTTGTGGGCGGGTGTTCCAGGAAGCCGCTCCGGATTGGGCGATAAAAATGGTGCCGGGAGCAAAGGCTATCTGGGCTCCCGACGTCGTATTTTTGAACGACAGGTATTACCTGTATTATTCCGTGTCAACATTCGGCGGCCAACGGTCGGTCATTGGTGTGGCAACCAACACGACGCTCAACCCGGACGACCCGAACTACCAATGGGAAGACCAGGGAATTGTGCTGGAATCGCATCCCGACCACACGGATTACAACGCGATCGACTCGGCGTTATTCGTCGATGAGGATGGTCGTGCCTATCTGTTTTGGGGTTCGTATTGGACCGGGCTGAAGGCGGTCGAAGTCGATGCGAAAACGGGTAAACCGTTCAAATACCGCGACGGGGAACTGAAAATCCCGGCGGATTACCTGGCCGTTGCCCGTCGCGAATCCCAACGTGACACATCGCTTGAGGCACCCTACGTTGTCAAGCATGGCGAATACTATTACTTGTTCACTTCACGGGGTTCGTGCTGCGACTTCGAGCGAAGTACGTACCACATTGCCATCGGTCGCGCGACCGAACCGCTTGGGCCGTACCTCGACCGGAAAGGCCGGCGCATGGATGAAGGCGGCGGCACCGTGATCCTCTCCAGTACCGAAAAATGGAAAGGCACCGGGCATAACGGTTTTTTCCTCACAAAAAATGCCGATGGCACACAACAGGACTGGCTGATTTTGGCTGCGTATGATATGGACCGGGTTCGCCGCGGCCGATTGACGCAAGTGCGTCCCCTGCTTTGGGACGACGAAGGCTGGCCAGTGCCGGGCGAGGTGCTGTCCTGTCCCATGCAGGAATACGGCCGGTGATCTCAGAGCGAGCGTCAGGATTTTAGGAGTCGTGCCAAAAAACGTGAATATTTTAATCAGAGCCGTGAAAGTCATCAAGCGGAATAACCGCTCCGTGACCGTCGCGGCTCTGATGGAACGAACAACGTGTTTTTGCACGATTTTCCAAGTTTGAAAGGACGCCACATACATCAATAAACCGTCGGCGATTTGAGCACTTCCAGATCGCGCCGGGGCGTGTCCCAGGCACGTTGGACAGCTTCTTCCACCATCTTGCGCATCAGCACATAATCCGGGTCAAGCTGGTCGGCGTAAACGGGATGGGTGCAGAGTTCCGTGCCACCGGCGCGTTTCGGCAACGGTGCCGTTAAAAACCGGCTTTTCTCCGGCGCGAAAATATTGACCCAATCCAAACGCGACACCGCCGCAGGTTCGTGACATTCGGCACATCGCCTGGCATGGACTTCGGCGATCTGTTTTTGCAACTTTTGATCGGCGGGCATGTCATAAGGCGCGCGTTTCGGCCGCGAGTTGACGAAATTGTTATGATACGGGGCGTTCGCGTCAATCCAGGTCACAAGCCGATACCAGCTTTCGTCACCCGGCTTGATCATTTCGGAACACGGCCCGTTGAGAATCACGTCGACCAACTTACTCTTCGTCGAACCAAACTGTCGCGTTTGCGTCAACTCGCTGGCCGGAGCGTGTTTGTCGGAATACGTGATCAAATCGTTTTCGATCATCGTGCGGTAGGAACGGTTCAGGCCGTCAAAATTCAGCGTGCGAAACGTTGTTTTCATAGGTGCACCGGCAAGCAGGCCGCCGGAAAAATCCAATCCGCTGGCGGGTTCCAAGCCCGAATGACACGAGGCGCAATACCGGTCCAGCACCGGCTGCACGTCGGCCAGGTAATTGATGCAACGCTGATCACCCCACGGCGGCGGTTCGGGAATCGACGGCTCCCGTTGCATGGCCAGCGTGTATCCGTCCGAGGCATGGACTGCCGCAACCGAGCGCGTTTCGTGACAGCCGACGCACCCGCGTGTTTCGCCCGGTTGAAAACTGATAAACGACCGCATCCGTTTGATTTCCCGCTTGTCCTTGTCGAGCAGTTGGAAGTAAACCGAAACGTCGGACGGCACATAAAACGACGCACTTCCGTCGGCTTCGACCGGAACCTCGCCATAGATGAGTGCCGGTGCCCAGCTCAAGCCCCAACTGCTGCCATCGACCTCGTAACGCTGACCACCGGTTTCTTTCGTGTAGGGCCAGCCGATGCGCCGGGCGATGCGGAGATATTTCACCTCGTCCGGGTCAATGCCGTCCACGCCGAACGTCACGTCGCTCACCGTGCAAAGGGCGCGATTGCCGAGTTCCGGGTCAAGGTTGCTCGGCAGAACCGGCGGCTTGTCGCGCGGGCGAAGCGGCATCGGGAACGACGACGAAATCGCCGGGTCTTTGTAAATCAGTTCCTTGTTGCCGAACACGTCGATCAGGTACAAGCCGTACCCGCACTCGTCCGCACCGCGAAACGTATCCGTGCCGCCCGGACGATGATCGTTGCTGTACGTGTAGGACGCAAGGAAAAACTTGTCCGAAAGCGGCCAGGGATACATGTAATAACCGCCGTTTTCCACAACGCCGCCTTCCCCGACCACCGTACCCGACATGCCACCTTCCGGCGGAAGCACTCCGGGCGTCACAATGCGGATGCCCTCTTCGCTGTTCAGGCCAACGTTCGGCGAGAGCAGGCAAACCGGACCGCACGCAAGAGTATGATGTGCCGCAGCAATCGAAACGAACTTTCGCCCCTCTCCTTGCGATGAATGGGGAATTTCCCGCGTGTTCTCAAACGCCCAGGGGTTGTCGATATGCTGCTTGAACAGGGCGTCCGCTCCCGTGCCATCCGGCTTGATATACCACACCGATTGAATCGTCGCCCAGCCGCGTTCCTGATATTCCCAACGGCAATAACCGATCGTGCCGTCGTTGAAAACATGCGGCTGATAATCGCCGTCCTTGTTGTAGCTCAACCACCGCAAGCCCGTGCCGTCCGGCTTGACGGTGTAAAGGTTGCACGACGTTTCGTCATGAAATGGTCCGTTGTTGCATTGCAGCGAAAACCCGCAACGTTCGGACACGAACACGATATTGCCGTTCGGAAGGTAGGCGGGATCAAGATCGCTCCACATTTTATCGTTCGTGATTTGCCGCAAACCGGTGCCGTCGGTCTTGATTTCGTAAATATGAATCGGCTCCTGCGACAAGCGAAGATCATGCCCGATCATACGTTCCGCACCGACCGGTGGCGGCCAGTCCGGGAATGCAAAGTTCTCCTGTTTCGCGTAACCGAACACGATGCGGTCGCCGTCCCACCAGAGGTCGATGCCGCGAACATGGCCCGCCCCCAGTTGACCGTTAATGAGCGGCGTGACTTTCTGGTCAGTGCCATCCAGCGAGAACGGTTTGTCAAGAACGCAAATGTCCCCGCCGGGCCGTGACACCCAGGGCATGTGATTCAAACAAATATCGGGATACGTTTGCTGCGTGTAACGTTTGACGAAAAGAAGCTGCCCGAAATCCACCAACGGATTCATCATCGCCAGCTTGCGACCCAGCCAACGTAACCGCAAATACCCGGCACGGTCATTTTGACCGATTTCGGGAACATCGCCGTATTCCTTTTCCACGGCCGTTGTATCGACTTCCTGGGATTTCAAGTATTCCAGTAATTTTGCGATTTTTTCGCGCGTTTCCACAATCGGAAAGCTGTTGTCGAGCGTCGGATCGGGTTTACTTTTGGCCGTTGACCATTGACTCAAACTGCTTTGCTCTGTGGGCTTCCAGAGGGCAAGGTTTTCCTCTGGATGGTCGAAACCATACACTTCCACTTCGTCCAGGTGAAAAAAGATTGGCTTGGCACTTGGGATTTGCAACCGCAAAAATCTCGCGGAAACTTTGCCTTGGTCGAAGGAAATGTCAAGCGGTTTTTCCCCGGAAATCCCACCGAAATGCCTGCCGCTGCAATCATGAATGAGCGTCCAATTCTTCGCGTCGTCCGACGCGAAAATCTGCATCGTATCGGCATTGTGCAAACCGGGTGCGTAATCCAGCCGATTGTAAACGACAATCCGCGCAATTGTTGTCGGTTCCGACAAATCGACCTGCCACCAGGGGTTTGGTTCCTGCCCGGTGTGAAACGCGTATTTGCCGTTTTTGACGCCGTCCACCGCTCCGGCGGCGTCCAAAGCCGTTGTGACGTGCGTCGAAGCTCCCGCTTTCACTGCGTGCCACGAGGCCGCCTGTTGGAGCCAGTCCGCCTCAATCATCTCAGGCGATAACTTGTCCCGTTCCGCCGCTCCGGTCACAGGCAATAGGGAGAAAACGATCATCACAACCAAACCTGACAAAATAAGACGAGTTAAAGACATCATGGGAATGATCCTTGACATAAGGGATAACACTTCAGTGGAAAAATTGTTTTGCATCCCTGGAGATGCATCACCCGATGGAGAATGTGATGTGATGATTTGTATCGAAGGGTTGGATCGCCCTGAAAGGACGATAGGAATACGGCGTCTTTTCAGCTTGCCATTGAGTTCGGCACACCCGCACTCAATGCCTTCAATACAATCATAATAGAAAAAAAATCTTTTTCCAGACACGGAAAAAAATCTATACGTCGTATTTGAGCATGCCCCGGATTTCATAGACACGTTGGGCAAAAACACGGACTTCCGCATTTCCGTCATGCACGGCAACGCTTCTCAGAAACCGGCGACTCATTTCGGTAATACCAAACGCAAGCAATTTTACGGCCAGCAATCGTAAAGCGGGGTCATGTTCTTGTTTGACAAGTTTCACCAGCGACGTTTCATACGTCACAGCCTTTTTATCCTCAAGAATCAGATTCATTAAAAATTCTTTGTGCGGCTGGATGGGATTTTCAAGTTCACGGGCGATGGTTTCCTGCATCTTGGGGTCGATTTGTTGAATCACCCTGAGCATGAAATTGCGCTGTTCCTCCGACAGAGCCTCAAAGGATTGAAGCAGCCGTTCCATGCGAAATTCGGTCAATTCCCCGGCGACCACCTTGCGCACTTCTTCGTGTGGCGAGTTGATATAACACAAGAGTCTGCTTGTGGCACCCGGGATACCGCGTGGTCGCAATTGCATCAATGCCGCCGCCTGAATGTCCGGGAACTCACTTTCCGACGCCAGGAGAACCAGTCGGTCACCGTCCGTCGTCTGCATTTGACGCAATCGTTCAAGAACCGCCGTTTTGCCATCGCGACTGCCGAAACGTAGTACGGTTTCATAAACGACCGCCTTCTCATGGTCACTCATGCCGGAGCAACGCACCAGTTCCACTAAAAACCGGTGACATCCTTCGTCGAGTTCTTTGAGACGGTGGCGAATCTCGCCCAACCAATCGAAACGACGGATATGCGACAGGTTTTCGCGCAATGTCCCCGTCGGGTTGTAACCCACCGTTTCAAGCAACATGCGGACAAACGCACGGTCCGTCCGACGGGCTGCGACGGACAAAAGACTGTTCGGTGCGATGGTCGTCTCAAGTTGACGAACCAGAAAACGCATGACTTGAGGGTCTTGCGAATCCGTCAGTTTGCGAACAAAAGGTGCGCGCGCCGGGTGATTCGGGTTGCCCAGCAGAGAGCGGATTTCGCTGCTGGGATCGCTGAAACGCTCACTCAAACGAAAGAACACGTCGATGAAAATCGCGCGCTCGTGACGCTGCCAGGATGAAAACCCGCGGTCCAGGGCATCGGCAATTTCCACCAGTGTATAGCCATAAGGTGTATGACGGGGAATGACGCCTCGAAATTCCTGAGAAAAATAATCCACCAGATGCGTCACCGCCCATTGCACCACGCCCAAATGGTTGCTTGTTCCGAGCGCGAGGTGATGCAATAACAGCGGGATCGCCGAATAAGGACGCAAAGTCTTAATCGCTGCAATGGCATTGTTTTGGACTTCGGAGCTTTCATTCAACAGAGCCATCCGAATCGCCGGGCCCAGTTTGTCCAGATGGGACGCCAAAAGAGTGTGCTGTTCCGGAGTGAGCTGGTCAAATGCTTTGACCAGTTCGAACATGCCGGACGGTTGATTCTTGACCACCACTTCCCGGCTCGCAAGAAGGGAAATCTTCGGTTCGGACGACGAAACCGCAGAATGAAGCGCACGGGAAGCGGCCTTCCCTTTCGAAGAACTCAAGACGCGTATCGTTTTTTCCAATGTTTCGCTCACGACCTGTCTCCGACACTCCCCGCTCTCCCGTGTGACCAACTTTTTGCGGTTCCCGCCTTTGGAAAGAATACGTGATTTTTCGTCAAAGTCAATTTTTTCGTAATGGAATTGGAATTTTAACAACAATCTCAGTAAAAAATCTGGGTGCTGTAAAACCTGTCAGTTTTATCGACACTTCAGGCGGGCGTACTATGAAATTTCTGCCGTGAAATCGAAACTCTCTGATGCTATTGACGGTGATCTCACCACGAAAGAAGTAACATCACCGAACCGCAATGTGTTGTTTCGTATTTATTGAACGTGAGATCATAATCGACGAAAAAGCTGAAGAATGAACCGAAATGCAGTTTCAGTCCTGTACCGAACCAGAGCCAGTCACGGCCGAGGTTCCCATCAAGGTACAACTGGGTCGGTGTGGTCATCCCGGAAACCGACCCAAATCGTTGCACACGGATCGGATCGTCACTGCCAAGGTAGTTGTGCAGCCACGACAATCGGGTTTGCCAGTTGAGAATCGGTCCCAAAGGGCGAAAAGCACGAACTCCGAGATTGGAATACAACGCATTGCAGGCGGCACTGCGAAAGAGAACACCTTGCCAGTTGTCCATTTCACTTTGCCGCAACCAGCGGTAGTCGAACGTTAAATGGGGACGCAATCGCCATTTTTCCAATTCAATGTCCAAACCAAACTCGCTATTTCCGCCAAGTTGCCAGCCACTGCCGGTGAAAGTGCCGTTATTGGGCGTATGAAAATCATGATTGTCGAAACCGCCGTTCAAACCGAAACGCATGAAGAGACCATCACCATAGCTGGTCCAACACAGTCCGAAAAGATGGTGCGTTGAATCCAGTTCGGCGTTGGTGAGAAAAGGAAACGGCGATGACATGACCGAGAGTGTCGGCGAAGAGTAAGAATAATAAAGACCGGTTGTAAACATGCCGCCACTCGGCAGGTCGATGCCGAATTGCATGCCGGTGTCAGTGTTTTTCAGCTTGTCGAAAATCAATGATTTTGGACGCAAGCGACCTTCATAGCCATACAAATTTGCCCAAAGGCCGTAATTTCGCAGATATCGTGTGTAACGATTTTGCCCGCGAATCAACATCTCAAAATCGCGTTCAGTATCCCAGCTCCACGAGTTTTCGTGATTGGTGTACAGAATTAATGGCTCACACTCCGTTGCCGCATGACTGGACTCGCGAAGCGACGGGACATTCTGACACAGGATCACAAGGAAAATCAAACTGGCAAAATATCGCATCCTGACGATGGGGGGCATGGCATCTGTCCGTGACTCTTGCTTTGCGGAAAAGAAAAATTAATGTGACATATCAATGACTATCGTCACGGAATAATTAAAATAAAAGTAAAAGTCGGCGCATTCTATGTTTTTTGCCAAAAAGAGTCGGGGGATCAAAAGTCAGAAGGAGGCGGACACACTGTGACCGCCGCAGTTTCGACAAACCGTAAAACAACAGAATTTACTTATGATAGCCAAGTGTTTTGATCACCGCGAGCATTTCGTCATACGTAATAAAACGGCGACGGTGCATCAGTTTATACTGATCGATGGCAACCGCCAGTTCCTGTGATTCCGAAGAAAGATCACTATAGTTATTCGAAAACTGCCGACGCTCGACACCTGGGGGCTTGCCGACGTTTTGACGGCGATCAATGAATGGTTGCTCATGGGCTGGTGGGTTCATAACGATGGCATTCTGCAATTGGTCAACGGTCATTGGTTTTCTCCTGATTCTATTTTTTGCAATTTGCGCAAAGTGACAATAATTTCTCACCAAAATATCTTAGTTTATAAAAACAGGGGAAATCAGCAAAAAAAGAAAAAACGACAAATTTTCATACAGAAAAATCGACGAGGGTTTCCGACGAATCGGCACTGAGACAACTCATACTTTCGTGAGTTCAGTATTTCGATTTCAGTGCATTTTCAGGCAATGGCCTGAAATCCCGTCTGCAAGCGGGATAGCGGATGATGAGAACCCGCAACATATTTCGTCACTGCCGTTTGAGAGAAATATTGCGATTTTTGATTGTCGTCCACATTTTCAAATTCTTCGGCATTTTCAGAATCGTTTGCAACAGTTGAACCCTGTTCACCTTGAGAAGTACGATCAGATTTCGCAATTTCCTGGCGGGCTTCTGCTTCCATTTGCGATGCTTTGGCCGCAACCTGATAATCTTGTGACGATGGACTGGCCGGAGCAAGTGCCGCACTACGAATCTGTTGCGCCTTGGCTATCGTTGATTCCGGGTTCCCATCAACAGGAGACGAGTCAATCGAAACCTCACCACCAACAGCATAATTTTGACCATCCGGCCCTTTTTGATATTCGTAACTTGCACCGCCGCGTGCCAGACCACCCGCCGCAGCAAGGTGCGCCGCTTCGTGAGCCTTGACTTCCGCATCCTGCTGCTTCAGATCGTTGACCTGCAATTGTTCTTCGGCGGTCAGTTCTTTGGTTATATCACCTTTCGACTGCTGACTTTGCACAGATTGATCGGAGCGTTCTGTTCGGGAAGGTGAAAAAACGTCACCATAATCCGAAACAACATCACCGCTTCGAACGATTAACAAACCGCGAGAACGCTTGGATTCTTCTTCGTCGTTGCGAACAGTTTTTTGCGTTTTGTCGGTTTCGTTCAAACCCAGACGTTCCACCACACCGCGCTGGAGCGGCGCGACATTCGAAAACGAACAGAGATAAACAGGTAAAATCGACATGGAACCGGACTTACAAAAAAATGAATCTTGTTTTTCCATTCCAAATTAGCACATCCATTGAGCAGAACCCAATTAATTCTATCGGAAATCATACTGAAATTGTGTATAGATATTGTTTAATCCCCGATAAAAGTGCCAAATTCTACAATCGTTACTGCTTTTTGCGTATTTTGTACAAAACGTTTTTTCTCGATTTTTTACCTGTTTATACAAATGCCGCTGGTTGAAGGGCAAACTCATAAAAATGACGGATTTGCTCTGGTATGATCTCCCGAAAACGGGTATATATAATGATGTTTGTTTTCCGATGTTGATTATGAGGATATGGTCTTTCACACACGCTCATCTGTGAGGAGGTTTTGTTCATGCAAAAAAAACGGTTTTTCGTTTTAGTAATCGTAATGACTTGGTCGGCTTTACTTTTCACCTTGCCCGTGACGGCGAATGGTCAGTCGTCGAACGATATTTTGTTTCCCGACACAACGCAAGGTTTTTTTGAAGTCACGAGTATTGACGCTTTCAAGACCCAGTGGCAGATGACGCGGCTTGGGGCCTTGCTCAAGGACCCGGTCATGGAACCCGCCATCGGGGAAGCAAAAAAACAGGTTGACGCGAAATGGGTGAATCGCCTGGGACTGACGCTCGATGATTTGCAACTGCTCCCCACCGGCCTGATTAGCGGCGGCATGATTGCCGTCCCGGGAGCGATGCCGGGGTTCGTCCTGGTCCTTTCCGTCAAAGGCCAAACGAACGAAATGCTGGATTTTATGGAACGGATCGGCAAAAAACTGGAAGATCAGGGCGTCAAAAAAGCGACCACGCCCATCGAAAACGTTTCCGCGACGTTTTTTACGTTTGAGAAAACGGAGAGCAATCCCCAAGGGGGGATCGCCGTTTACCTGTTGGCCAAAGACACGCTTGTCATTACCGACCGCCAGCACCTTGCGGCGATGATGGTCAAGCGGCTCAACGGAGATTTGACCTCGCCACTTCGCAATAAGCCTGCGTACGAAGCCGTCATGGACCGTGTGACCCGCGACGCTTTGGCAAACAACACGTTACCGCTGGTCAAGTGGTACATTGAACCGCTGGAATTTACCGCCGCCATGCGAATGATTGCCGGCGACAACACCCCGAAGAAAAAAGGCATGGTTGATGTTGACGCCTACGAATTGCTGGCCGAACACGGTTTCAAAGACATTCTCGGGGTTGGCGGGATTCTCGACTTTGCGACGGATAATAATCAACTTGCCTACCGCATCAAGGCTTATGCTCCGCAACCTCACACCGGTGCGGCTTTGAAAATGCTGAGTTTCAAAAACAACACCGATTTCGTTCCGCCACAATGGTTGCCGCAGGACGCGGCGCGGTTTACGATCCTGTACGCTGATCCGCAAGCGATTTTCGAGAACATCGGACCGATTTTCGACGACATCGTTGACGAGCCGGGCGTCTGGGATGCGGTGATCCAGGGATTTAAGGATGACAAGTATCGCGAGCAAATCGACATTCAAAAAGAACTCGTTGACCTGCTGGGTGACAAGCTGGTTCTGATGACGCGGTTTGAAAAACCGATCACGCCCGAAAGTTCGCGGTTCGTTGCCGCTCTGGCACTCCAACCCGACAAGGACGCGGAAGTGGCTCAAGCCTTTGAAAAGCTGTTCAGCGGCGGTCAGGACGCGAAAAAAACCGAGCGCAACGGATTTATCTACTGGCAGTCGCTGCCCGAAGGGGCCACCCGACAGCCGACATCGGCAGGAACCGCGCGCACAACACGCGACAGACAATCGGTCGTGCCACGCACCAACACACCTCCGCGCACAACAACTCCGCCGCGACCGGAAACACCATCCACAGCAAACCAACCTGTTGGCGATGTCGGAAAAGAGACCGGGGCCGTGGCCCGCGAATTGTTCTTCGACAAGGGCGGTCTGGTCGTCGGTAAGGGATACATCTTTATCAGTAACAATCTCGCTGACCTCCATGCCATCATGGACGCCAAAACCGAGGCGTCCTTCGAGACCTCGAAGGATTACCTTGCCGTCACGCAAAAGCTGGAGCAATTGGATGCGGGCAAGGGCGAGCGATTTCTGCAAATTGTCGCAAATTCCGGCGAATTGATCATGCCAACGTATGAACTGGCCCGCGAAGGGAAAGTGCCCGAATCGCAAACAATTCTCGGTGCTATCCTCCGCGCGATCATTGCCCGCAATGAAGGACAGCGCATGACGGACGACTTTGACCGTTCGACTTTGCCCCCGTTTGAGCAAATCAAGAGTTATTTCGGCACGGCAGGCTCCGTCGGCACCGTCGAAACCGACGGCTGGCTCATCGAAGGCGTCCAATTACCGTAGCAATCGCAAAACGCTAAGTGCAGAGTGTCCAGACAAATCATCTCTGCACTTTGCGATCTGAATTCTGTGTATCATTTTATCTCTATTTTCCCTGCGCAACCATCACAGGGCGGCCACGTCGTGACCACCCTACTGCGGCAATACCTCTGAACTTTGCACTCCGCGATTTGCGTTTGCGCGGGGGTGCCCAAAAATTGCTCTTGTGTGAATTTCTGCGCCTATTACTTTGGATACTCGTCGATAGGGCATCGCCATCACAACGATTGATGAGGCAACCGATGATCGCGGAAGCAAAAATCACAGAAGCGGAACTCCTGCTTGCATACGGGCAACTGAGCCAACGGAAGATCGCGAAGATTACCGGTCTCAGTCGCGGAACGATCTGCATGATCGCAAACGGGAAGCGGAAGATTCAGGTCAAAACAGTTGACCCTGACATGCCGCCCGAACCGGAAGACGGTCCGCCGGTGCGTTGTCCTGGATGTGGTGCGATGGTGCAATTGCCGTGCCTGCTGTGTTATTTGGAGGACTTGGCCGCGAATCACCGCCCGGTCATGCAATCGTACCCGAACATTGTGCCAACCTCTCCCGCCATGACGAACGATCAGCACTCACAGAAATCAACCATCCGTTTGGGTTTGAACCTGACCGGCGATGAGTTGAAACGATACCGGGAAGTTCGCGCATACATGGATTACGTCCGGCAGTTGAAACAGGAAGGGAAAATCCGTGCCATCGGGGCGAGTTCGCACGACCCACAAACCGCAATGCGGCTTGTTGAAACCGGTGAGATCGAACATCTCATGTTCAGCGTCAACCTCGCGTACGACATGCTCCCGGCAAGCGTTTATATTATTGACTCGTTGATGTCGAACGAAAAAATCGACCGCAGCATCTTCCGGGGAATTGAGCCGAACCGTGCGAAACTTTACGAGCTTTGTGCAAGCCGCGATGTTTCCATCACGACGATGAAAACACTCGGAGCAGGCAAGTTGTTGTCTGCCGATCAGACACCATTTGCCAGGCCGATGACGGTGACGCAGTGCATTCATTATGCCTTGTCACGTCCGGCGGTCGTCAGTACGCTGATCGGCTGCAAGGACCGCGCCGAAGTGCTCGAAGCGGTCAGGTATCTCGAACTGGGCGACGCGGAACGGGATTTCAGCGGCATTGCCGAAACGATGCGGGAAACCTTCCACGGCAAATGCGTTTACTGCAACCACTGCTTGCCGTGTCCGTCGGAGATTGACATTGCCGCCGTGACAAAATATCTCGAAATCGCGCTGGTTGACAGACAAAGCATCCCGCCGGGCGTACAGGCGCATTACAACAACATGTCGCGACACGCGTCGGAGTGTAGCGAATGCGCTTCCTGCGAGTCCCGTTGTCCGTTCAACGTGGCCGTCATCGAAAACATGCGAAAGGCCGTTGAAGTGTTCGGAAAGTGAATTATCGCTTCCGACCTGTCAAGTCTAAAAGCCGGTGTTGACAAAAAAACGTCTTTGGGGTCGCGCAAAAATAACGTGAACATTTCACTCTGAGCCGCATTTCAATCAGAGCCGCAACAGTGATGGAGCGGTTTTTCCAGCTCGTCCGATTCGTTACCGTCGCGGCTCTGATGAATCGAACAGATCATTTTGGGTAAGTCCTTATCACAAACCGACCATGCCGACGGAGTTGATCCGGGTGTCGCGGGTAATTTCGTTGTAACTCAGCACGACCAGCAGGGGCAGTGTCGATGAGGTCATTTGTTTGAGAGCGGCACGGATTTGCGGGTTGACCAAAAGAATCGGAGGCAAACCCGCCTGGGTCAGTTTTTCAACTTCGGGTGTGATTTTTTTGCTCAACTGGTCGATGGCCTGCGGTGAAAAGCGGATGAACAGCCCCTGTTCACTGTGTTCGAAGCCCGCGCGAATCTGGTCTTCCAGCGCAGGGTCGAACATCACAACGTTGAGTGCTTCGTCGGCGTCGCGGTACTTTGTGCAGAGTGTCCGGGAGAGTCTGGCACGGGTGAATTCGGTCAACAGGATCGCGTCTTTCGTCTTGACGCCGTAATCACCGAGGGCTTCGAGAATCGTGCCAAGCTGACGGACCGGCACCTGTTCGCGGAGCAACATTTGCAGGATTTGCTGGACTTGCGCCAGCTTCAACACGCCGGGAATGAGTTCATCGACCGCTGCCGGAGATGTCTGTTTCAGTTCGTCAAGCAGGTGTTGCGTTGCGTCGCGGGTCAGCAACTCGTCGGCGTGTTTCGACACCGTTTCCATGAGGTGCGTCGCGATGACCGCCCCCGGTTCGACGACCGTGTAGCCGAGCAATTCGGCCTGCTCGCGGACGGACTCCTCAATCCAGAGTGCCGGTGTGCCAAAAGCCGGGTCGGTCGTTTCAATGCCCATGACCTTGCCGGCGGCCATGCCTGCGTCCATCGCCATGTACATGTCGGGGTAAACCATGCCCATCGCGACCGGCATTCCCGCGATCTTGATGCGGTATTGCAACTGGTCGATTTCAAAACTGTCACGAATCCTCACACGCGGCAAAATGATTCCGACGTCTGACGCGACATTCTGCCGGATACGGTGAATGCGGTCGAGCAAATCGCCACCGCGATTCGGATCGGCCAACTGGATGATGCCGACGCCGATTTCCACTTCCATCGGGTCAACAACGAGATAATCCTCGACGCGTTCCTCCGGCTCTTTGTTGTCCGCTTCCGCTTTGGCTTCAGCCTGATCTGCTTCATCTTTTTTGGACTTTTTCGTAATCAGCAGAGCAAGACCGACGCACGAAAGTCCCATGGTCATCAGAGGCACGGCCGGCAAACCTGTCGGCAGGAGCGCGAACAGGAAACACGCCGCAAAGCATAGCACGATCGGACGTCCCAAAAGTTGCGTGAGGAACAACTGCGGCAGGTTGCTCGACTGGCTGCTCCGTGTGACCAACATGCCGGTTGCCAGCGAAATGAGAAACGCCGGAACCTGTGAAACGAGCCCGTCGCCAATGGTCAACCGTGTGAAAATGCCGAACGCTTCGACCATTGGCATTCCGAGTTCGAGGACGCCGATGATGAAACCGCCGACAATATTAATGAGCGTGATAACAATGCCCGCGATGGCGTCGCCTCGCACAAACTTGCAGGCACCGTCCATTGCCCCGAAAAAGTCGGCCTGGGCGGTGATTTCCTCACGCCGCCGTTTGGCCTCGTGCTCGTCAATTAACCCGGCGTTCAGGTCGGCGTCAATGGCCATCTGGCGTCCCGGCATGGCATCGAGTGTGAATCGCGCGGCCACCTCGCTGACCCGCGTCGCGCCTTTCGTGATGACCACGAACTGAATGACGACGATGATCCCAAAGATGATAATGCCGACCACGATGTGTTCACCGGCCACGAACGATGAAAACGCTTCCACGACTTTTCCAGCAGCGGCAGTGCCATTGACGTCGGCATATTTGAGAATCAGTCGGGTTGTTGCGACGTTCAAGACAAGTCGAAAAAGCGTCGTGGCCAGCAGGATCGATGGAAAAATGCTCATTTCGAGCGGTTTTTTGACGAAGATCGTGCTGAAAAGAATAATGACGCCCGTGGCAATGTTCAGTGAAAGCAAAATGTCCAATAAATCCGTGGGCAAATCGACCAGCAACGCGAAGAGGCTCGCCGCGACCCCGACCGGCAGCGCATATTCAAACAATCGCCCGCTGGTTAAAAACGATTTGAAATTGGACATAGGGAAGTGAATAACGAAGAGTGAAAAAAATGGTAGCCGTGGGCGTAACGAAGTAAAGCAATCGGATCGAACGCAGTTTGGTCCGGTCACTGCGCTACTACACCTCTTCGCAAATGGTGTTCATTAACATGCCCTGTAAGGGCAACACATCATAGCCCAGGGCAAGGCGTACCCGCCGCCGCCCAGGGTAACGATTTTCTATCATCGATTACGACCCTGAAAGGGTCGAACAAAATGGATAGTATTTTTCATGAGTGTTGTGACGCCCTTTCAGGGCGATATATTTTTTTTGAATCGTGACCAGGGGCTGCGACCTTCGGTCTTACCCCTGGCTATTCTTGTTTTGCCCCTTTGGGGGCAGGTTGGAATGAAACGTATTTGTGAAATGACGTACTACGCTCCGTGCCAGGCTGCCATTATTCATCAGTTAAAAAAATACGATGCGTCATTTGACCCAAGACGCAGATTGAACCGTTCTCCGGTGTTCTTCGCGTATTGGGCGGCGATGGAAAGCGGATTCAAGCCGCCCAACTCACCGGCACGGGGGGCAAGGTTGTTTCCCCGAACGACCGACGCGAGGGTCGAAATTTCGTTGAACTCCTTTGACAGTCCCGGCACATTTTTCATGAGGGCTTCGATGCCCGCCGTGTCAGGGTGCCCGTTCGTCACCCGGATGGCACCGAGCGAATCGGCTTGCATCGTGAAAGGCGTTGCGGCGTCCATGCCAGCGGAACCGAGAATGCCAACCATCTTGTTCTGGAACGCGCCAAGTTGCATTTGCAGGGCTTCGGCCAGCATTTCGCTGCGAAGTTTCATGCCTTCGAGATCAACATCTCCGTTTTCACCATCGGTCGCTTCCTGCGCGGCAAAGAAATCGGAGAGTTGCTTTGCCGATGGGGAAAGCAACAACATATCACCCGAAGCGGCGGCGGATTTCGATTTTCGTGTCGATTCCATCGCCACGTCCTGCAACGGCGAATTGCCCGGCTTTTGAACGGCCCGCAACTCGCGAATCGCAGTGGCAAATCCCGCCATGTCAATGCCGTGGATCATCTCAGTCGTCCTCCATCATAATGCATTCTGCATTTTACATGGTATAGGGTGCGGTGAAGGGATGGGCGGTCCAGAGAACCATTGGTCCCCCGGACTTGCCGCTGCCAAAGTAATCACGCGTCCAGGGAATCGTGTAAACCATCAGATAGCCCGTGGTCTGTTCGTGAATGTAAACGACGCCTTGCGGCACATCCCATCGCGATCCCGCTTGGCGGGGGATCGTGACTTCGCCCGTCACCATGGTAAAGCGAGGCCGCTGCGGAAAGGGCGTCTGATCACCGGCCGTTTGCATGACGCTGGTCAATCCCTCGTTCAGGTTGGCGTAATACAAACCCTGAAATCCCTGGCCTTCACGAGCAACAACTCCGGCTATCAATTCTCCCGTATTTTGGTCGAGCGTGTAAACCGCTTCCAGTGAGCTGTAGCTGACGTTGGCGTCCTCTCTGTTCGAGCCGAGCCGGACAAACACTGTTCCGGTCGCCAAAATGACGCCTTCGTTCCGATCCGTCGCCGCCGCACGGACAGGTTCCGTTGACGAATTGAAGTAAAGTCCGATTCCGACACCAAGCAGCGCGAACGCAGTCATTAATGCCGATATAAAAAAATGTTCCTTTTTCATAATTTGCTCCATCACAACAGGTTTGTTTCGTAAGGTCAGTTTCTCCATTACTGACTGCTTGAGAATCGTAACAAATTTTCAGTCAGTAAACCATACGAATTTTCGTGATTTTTCCAAGTGTTCAAGAACTGATTGTCAAGTTAGAGAAATTGGAGAGGTAATTGCCCGCTGTGGTCTCACAGAATTGATCTTAAGCCCTCGTCCGTAACAATTTCCCGTAGCAATATTTCATGCACTGCAATTCCTCCAGCACAAAATAACGAACACTCACCATGTTCTCGAATTGTGAAACAGGCTTTCAAAAAAAACCAGAATTTTTGAAAAAACCGAAAAAATCGTCGTCGGCAACGGAGCAGCGGAGTTGATTCAAGCCTTGCTGCTGCGACGACTTGCGCCAAACAAAAATCCAAAAAATTTCCATTATCGTGACAACTTACAAAAAGCCTGAGTTTTACGTGGTTTTATTTCCAAATAGACTCTAAGATTTCGGCAACACAATTACACGTTTCTATCGGGGGTTTGCCCGATTCAACTGACCATGAGAAATACATATTTTTACACTGGAATTCTGTCGCGTCTCAATGTCAAAATATTTTTTTTGAATATCTTGAAAAAGCTTTATCTGATGAAGACGTGTTTGATTATGGTTATACTTTTGCGAGCTACCTTGGAAGTCAAGGGATAGAAGAAGATATGCGATGGATGGGAAGATAATTTTAATGACTATTCACTACCATTAACAAAAGATTATTTTAAGCAAAAATTCGATGATTTTTTTGTGTATTGTTCAAAGGTATTCATTAATGGTCTAGTGCTGTGTCCAGGCTAAAAGTTGAAGTTGACTAAAAACGTGATAATTGCTATGTTGTTTGGGCTT
>WRMR01000028.1 GCA_009776995.1 Planctomycetaceae bacterium
CGTTGTCCGAATCGTCCGGGAGCGGTTCGATGCGCCCCGTTTCGATGCGCCGTCGGGTTGCGGACACGATGGTCATGCGAATTCCGTCGAAATCGTAGGTCTCGCCCTGTACGGGAACTCGCCCCATACGGTCGAGCAAAAAGCCGGCGATCGTGTCGTAATTATCATCTTCGGGGAAACCGATGCCGAGACGGTCGTTCAGTTCGTCGATATGGATTTTCCCGAGGACCTGGTATGCGTCATCGCCGAGTTCACTGATTCCGTCAACAGTTTCCGGGTCGAATTCATCGACGATTTCGCCAACGATTTCCTCCAAAATGTCTTCGAGTGTCACGATGCCGGATACGCCGCCATACTCGTCCAGTACGATCACCAGATGGACGTGGTACTGCTGAAATTCCTGCAACAGTGTCGAAACCGGCTTCGTTTCCGGGACAAAACGCGGTTCACGCAGCAAGGTTGTCCACGGCGCGCGATATTCCGGGCATGGCTTGGCCAGTTCGGTCAGCAGGTCTTTCGAGATGAGTACGCCAATGATGTCGTCACGATTGGCGGCATAGACAGGAATGCGTGAATGGGGGGCCTTGATGACAAATTCGAGCATTTCCTCCCAATTGAGCGAAATCGGCATGGAGCACATATCCGTCCGCGGCGTCATGATTTCCGACACAACGACATCGCTCATTTCAATGACACCTTCGATCATTTCACGGGCGTCATCTTCAAGCAGGCCATCGCGGTGTCCTTCGGTCACGATGGTCATAATTTCTTCGGAAAACTGCTCTTCATTGGTTGTATCAGGGCGAATACCGGATAATCGAACAAAAAAGGCATCCAAAAGACCTGCCGCCAATTCCAACGGAAACAGGCACATTGTCAAAAAACGCCAAATCGGCCATCCATAATACACGATCGGGGCGGCCCAAAGTTTGGAGAACGTCGCGGGAATCCAGACGACCAGCGCGGTGATGACCAGGGTGAAAACGGCGATCATGCCGGTCCATTCAAGGGAAGTTCGTTCCTGTTCATGCAAAAAGCAGAGAATATAGCCGCATATTGTCAACGACATACAGAGATAAATCATCATCGATGCAGCCAGGGCAGCTCGTTTATGATGCTTCTTGATGGCAACCGTCAAAAAATGACCCGTTCGATGCTGATAAAACTCCTGAAACCGATGTTTGGAAAAATCGGAAAGAGATTTCGCACCTATTGCGGAAAAACAGGACAGAATCAGTCCTAATATTATCAATGCAAACATCGGAAAATGAGAAAACTCATCCTGAAGTCGTAAGAACCAGTAATACCTCTTTTAATAATATCAAAAATCATACTCCGTTGAAACAGGAATGTCAAACGGATAACAAAATTTGGATATTATTCAAGGGATTATTCCGCACGACCAATACCAGCCAGGATGAATAACGGCAGTGATTCCATGAATTCCGATAGTTTGACATGGAAACAGAAATTTTCAGGGGCATTCCGCAATGTTCAATCCTCTTCGAAGGATAAAAGATCAAAGAGAGCAAGGTATGCCGCTTCCATTTGGCGCATGATTTGCGAATCATATTTCGTTTTGTCATCATAGCCGACCTGATGCAGTGTGCCATGAATAATGTACAACAATATCTCTTTTTCAGCATCCTGATCAAACTCTTGACAACGTTCTCCGGCGACTTCGACACTGACAACCACTTCCGCTTCCAAGTGGGTTTCCGAGCGTTCGACTGTAAAACTGATGACATCCGTGACGTAATCATGCCCGAGATACTTGGAATTCAAGGTGTGAATCGCCACATTATCGGTCAGAACCACGCCCAGGCGTCCTGACCGATATCCTGCGTCACTGACGATTTTACCACAAACGAACTTGATTTTATCCTCATCAATCACGAGAGATTCATACTCGTTGATAACATCAACGGGAAACGACTGCCGGTCATGATAAGACGGCTTATGTAGCGCACTCATTGTCAGTGGATTCATAAATGCTTGGTTGAGAAGTAACGTCATCGTAATCCTTTCATCAATAAAACGGGAAAATCATGCCGCCGGAAATGATTTCATCTCATATTGGCCAAATACTCGCAACAGCTCATTCCGTTCCCATGGATTGGGGATATATACAATATTTTTGTATGTCCTGACAAGATGAATTCATAAACGTTTGTACATTTTTATACAAATTTACACAATTTCCCCCGCCGGAAGTCTCCCAACTCGGCTGACGAATTGTGTGTGAGTTCTCATTTTTTCGTGGCCCTATTGAATTTCACAAACTCATACCGGGTGGTATCACAAGGTTATTTCGACTCGGCCGGCTCCCTTGGGGGCGGTGGTTTGGTTTCCCCGGAGTCTCCGGGTTTTCGTTCGCTCATCTCCTGGTAACTGATCCGGTTGTGTCTCATGGCCAGGATTGATTTGATGATTGAATTTTCAATCGTCCTCAATTCCTGGAGTGTCAGGCCGCTTTCATCAAATTGGCCATCCTTGAGCTTGTCTTCCGAAAGATGACGCACCATGGCTTCAATCTTACCGGGGGTTGGTTCGCGCAGTGAACGGCACGCGCTTTCCGCAGCGTCGGCGAGCATCAAAATACCTGCCTCTTTCGACTGGGGTTTCGGACCCGGGTAACGAAAACTACCCTCGTCCAGCGTGGCACCGTGTCCCTGGTCACGGCTTTGCTTTGCCGCAATGGTATGAAAAAAGGAAACCAGCGAAGTTCCATGATGTTGTTCGACCAGATCGACAATGGGTTGCGGCACACGATGTTGACGCACCAGGTCAATTCCATCCTTGACATGCGCCACGATGACCAGCGTACTCATGCGAGGTTCGAGGTGATCGTGGACATTTTGGCCGGCCTGCTGGTTTTCCGTAAAATATTCGGGGTTCAAAATTTTGCCGATGTCATGAAAATAGGCACCGACACGGACAAGCAATCCGCGGGCACCGATGGCTTCGGCGGCTGTTTCCGCGATGGAAGCAACCTGGAGTGAGTGGCTGTACGTCGCGGGGGCACGACGAAGTTGTTCGTGCAATAACGGGTGGGTGGGGTCACCGAGTTCGACCAGACTCATGTCGGTCAAAATGCCACAGGGACGTTCGATAAACGGCAGCAAACCCGTCATAAGAAATGCCGTGACGCAGGTCCAAAAGGCATTCAGGATGGCATACGTCAAAATGATACGGGAGATTTCCTGTCCTTCGGTCATTTGGATAAAAAGCGTCAACAGGAATGCGATCACGGCTCCAAACGAACCGACGGCAACCAGTTTCGTGCGGCTGCGAAGGCGTCCCAGATGAATCACGACGGACGCTGATACCCCGACCAGCAAGACCATGGTGAAAATCGAATTGGCCTGCGACAGCACAAAGGCGAACGAAATGATCGCCGTCAAAATCAGAGCCAGTTCCCAGGAAAAAGCGATTGCCACACCCTGGGCAAAGAGCAATATGGGAATCAGCTCCAGATTGGCCCCGTTGGTGACCAGTCCATGCAGGATCGTGCCCGCAATCACTGTGAGAACCATCAGCGAATAAAGGCAGGCTGTTCCCCGTGTGGTTTGCGGACGCCGGCGTTCGCGACGATGCAGGAAAACGGAGGCCAAAAAGAACAGTGCCAGTGTCAGAAAATAAACGCCGCAAAAACGGGAAATGTTTTCATTCCCTGTGCGTTGCGACATCATTGCAAGATATTCCGCGTGCAGGACACGGACTTCCCGCCGTGCCAGAACCTGTCCCGCTTTGACCAGGACCGTGCCGGGATCATACGAGCGGATGCGTTCCCCATTCCCGTCAACGGCCAATACTCCAGGCAGATCATCGTCAATCGGGGTTCCGGGAGTCGAAACGGATTCCCGAAAGGTAAACGCGACCCGACAGACAATGTCACGGTCGGGCATGTCATATTCGGAAAAAGGAAAGGGAGGGGTCCAGGCTTGGGTCGCAATGCACATCGCAAGGGTTGACAACGCAACCATGAAAATCTGTTTGCGGATTTTGACATTGCGGAAACCGTCAAGAATCTGCTGGAACAAACCATAGTAGGTAAAATGCGCGGCCACACGTTCGGCCCGCGTCCGGCGGCGCACACCCGAACTGCCAGGATTCTGGGACACACCGGTTTTGATCTCGCTACCACTCGACGGCCCGGAGACACTGGGGCGATTCGGACGCTGCGAATTTTGGACATTCATTGCGCGTCCTCCTCTGCTGTGGCTTGAAGTTCCGATTCATCGGGGTGTTCCGACAAATCACGGGGATGGTCAAAGACGACGCGACCGGTTTGGTCGTAAGCGTTGACGATCTGTTGCACAAGACTGTGACGCACAATATCGGACGAGTTGAGGCGGATGGTGCCGATTCCATCAATGCCCTTCAAACGTACCAGGGCATCGACCAACCCGCTCTTTCTATGTGGTGGCAGGTCGATTTGCGTCACGTCACCACACACGGCGATGCGCGATCCGAAGCCCATGCGGGTCAAAAACATTTTCATTTGCGCCACGGTTGTATTTTGTGCTTCGTCAAGAATAATGCAGGCGTTGTTGAGCGTTCGTCCCCGCATATAGGCCAGCGGAATGACTTCGATACGGTCTTCTTCCATCGCACGCCGGAGCATGTCGCGTTCAATCATTTCGCTCAATGCGTCGAACAGCGGCCGCAGATAGGGGTTGATTTTCGCGTGAAGGTCGCCCGGCAGAAATCCGAGACTTTCCCCCGCTTCGACTGCGGGACGCACAAGAACGATTTTGCGAATGCCTTCCGAACGCAGTGCTTCGACCGCACGGGCCACGGCGAGATAAGTTTTTCCCGTCCCCGCAGGACCAATGCAAATCACCACGTCTTTTTGGCGGAGCATTTCGACGTAGCGCGCCTGACCCGCCGTTTTGGGGCGAACCCGCCGGGCACCGTAAACATCGAGCGGCTTCACATGAGAGATTTCGTGCCCCTGCCGAATTTCGGAAATCGCACGCTGAACGTCATCCGTTGCCACTTCACCGTACTGTCGGACATAAATCTGCAATTGTTCAAAAAGCAACGAAGCCTTTGTCACGGATTCCAGGTCGCCTTTCAGGAGCAGGTGACCGTCGTCAATGCTGATCGACACGCCGAACGCACGACGAACCATTCGCAGAAATTCATCGGAAGGACCGAATACCTTCTGCAAAATCAGATGATCAATAATGGCAACTTTGGCATCCGACATGGGAACAAATATATCAAACAAATAACAAAATCAAGTTGTCAACACACCAATGACACGAAAAGATACAAAAACAGGATGATAAGTAGTTTGAATACCGAGCGAATAATTTGTTATCATTATAATCGGCCTCGTAAGTAAGAAAAAGTAACGAACGATCGTTAAAATACTATGGTTGCTATTTTTTGTCAAGACGTGTTTCCTGATTGGAAAAAATATTTTTGAAATTTCGCTTCTCAACTCGCCAATGACTACCATTATTATAGCTATAAACTCATACGGAATCAATATGTTTACAACAGTGGTAGTAATTCAAACATGAATGTCAATTCGTCATAACTCTTTATTTCAAAAATATATATATTATTCTCAAGTGTTACAAAAAAATTCATGTAAATAAAAACGATTCTTGTTAAAAAATGGAATCCATGGTCGTTTTTTGACAAGCGTTCACTAATTTTTGTGCGTTCTTTTATGAAAAGCATGGCGTAGTAGCATAACAAAAACGATGCCCAGCGATGCGACAGGAAAAAAATTCCCAAAGAAATGATAGATTGAAAAACGATTGTCAGCAGTCAAATCGACGTAAACCACCTGGTTTTTTGCACGTTGGCCAATGGCAAGTATCTTTCCGGAGCCATTAATCCCGACTGAAAAACCTCCGTTGGTCGCCGCTAGGTACGGCTTGCGATTTTCGATTGCTCGAAAAATGTGCGTGGCCAGGTGCATGTCGATTTGTGACGAGTGCCGGAACCAGCCGTCATTCGACAAATTCAGCAAAATATCCGGTTCTTCACCTTGTGCTTTCAGTTTCAATACTTGTTGACGGATCAAACGCGAAGAGGAGCTTTCAAAACAGATATTTGCCGAAGCAGTGTAAAATTCCCTGTCATTGTCATTATGATGATGGTTATTATCATCATTTTTAGCATGTAAAAAAAAACTGACAGGTTTTTTGCCAAAGTCCGCTCTTTGACAAAGAGTCTTCAAAAAAAAGTTTTCCGGTAAACTATCCGCAAGTGGAATATATTCGCCAAACATCACGAGCAACATCTTATCATAACGTGAAAAACATTTTTGACTCTCTTGATTGTAATTATTATCAATATTATAATATATTTCATTTTTCTTTTCAATCAGCAGAGCAGAATTATATTGCGAATATTTATCGTTTTTCAAGGAATAGACGCACGATGCCACGCCATAAATACTTGGGATATCAATATGTTGAGACAGCTCAATTATTTTTCTATTATTTTCAAAGAAAAATTGATTAATTTTTTCCACTGACAACTTTTCCATGAGGTCGGCTGTCAACTCGGAACGATCAATATCAATCCACGGATCGATCCAAGTGCTTTCCGGCCAAATCATCACGTCAATACCATATTCTTGGTCGGTTGCGGCGTCGAGTGCCATTTTTGCGTAGTTTTCAAAAACCTCTTCATACCATCCCTGCGGCGCAGATAGTGATGCCCGAAAGTTCCCCTGCAATAGGACGACAGTAAGCGGTGTCTTTGGGGATGGCCGAAGCTGTGATTTACGAATTTTTGCGTAACCTGTTAAAAGAAAAAAAGTTAATGCAATGACTAACAAACCTGTGATAATTTGTCTGCTATCTGGCTTTTGTGGACATGCCGTTTCCGACTCGCTGGAATTGGCGGAAAGGTTGGTTGGCAAACAATAACCGAACATAACGCCGACAAAAATCATCACCGCACCCACCAGCGACTCGCCGCCGACATCGGCCAGTTGAATCAGTGCCGTTTGTCGTACCTGGGTATGCTCCAAAAGTGCAAAACCGAACCCTCCCATGAGTGTTTTTTGCAGGTACATCGCCGCCAGCCAAGCCACAGATGCGGCAAGCCATACCGGAACGCGAATATTTCCCCAAATGGGCGTGTGATGTATCATTCTGGCGAAAAACATGAACAACGGAATGTAAATGCCGAGGTAGCAAGACATTGCGACCCATCCGAAACAGGCGGCCCAATGGGCGTAACAGACCCAATGCACGGCCACGGCCCAAAAAATCACGCCGGCGAACCAAATTTTTCGCCAGGCCTGATCTGGCAGAGTCTTGCGTCGAAGGATCGGCGTCCAACAGGCTGCCACCAGCCAGCCGAGCCACCACAGGTTTGTCGGCGGCAGTGCCAGCAAATACAGCACAACCCCGGCAAGCGTCAATCCGAACACTCCGTTGTAAAACGAAACGAAATTCATCCTTTTTGATTCCTGCATATTATTCTCAGAGCAAAAAACTTTGTCAAACCGAACAGAAAACAACAAGAAAACCTTGCGACGGGAAGAACATGGGATTATGATAGAAAACAAGCAATGTGACAAACACATTAGACTGCATTTTTCGCGGTACGTAAAGACCAATTTTTTGCAGTACGTTTTACCGTATCGTTACAATCAGGAGTGGAAGGTAACATGACAAATCGAGGTTTCGCCCTATTGTTTATCGTGCTTCTTGCGGGAAGCGGCAATGTTTTTGCCCAGTCAAATGCTGGCACCGAACAGCTTTACAGCGCAGGGATTCACGCTTTCAATTCGCAACGCCATGCCGAAGCGATCAGTTGGTTCAATCAGCTCGAAGCCAAAGGTACACAAGACCCGCGGGCGTTCTTTTTCCGGGGACTTGCCTATGGCCGGTTGGGCGATGCCGTAGCGGCGAACGCGGATTTTGAAACGGCAGCCCGAATGGAATTGACCGTCGCGGGCCGATCTTATAGCGTTCCGAAAGCCTTGGAACGAATCCAGGGTCGGGAACGCACGACTATCGAACAGCATCGCCGGGCGGCCAAACGTGCATGGGAAGCCGAAGAGAACCTGCGCCGGCAGAATGAATTTCTGACGCAGAAAGCGGAGAATCAGAAACTTTACCAAACGATCATCAGTTCCGGCGAGTCTGTTGCGGCATCGACTTCCGGTGTTGATATTTCAGGCCTGGCTCTTCCGTTTGGCGCACAACCGGCCGCCCCTTATGGCGGCAACAAAGCGTTGTCCCAACCCAAAGCCATCGGCGTGACTCAGGGTGAAATGACGGACGATAATATTTTCAAGGCGGATGTGGAACGCCCGACGGTGATTGCAGAACCGGAACCGCCCGCCCCCCGAACTGAGTCCCGACCGCAAGACCCGGGCGAAAGAGGTGCTTTCGATATCTTCAATAAAGAAGGTGACGATGCGGAAGGTTTCGACTCCAGTGCCTTGTTGCAAGGTGGCGGTTCCGCGTCCCGAAGTCCCGGCAGCGGTTTGGGTCTGTCCAACTTCTTATCCAGTTTTGGAAGCGGCAATGCCTCCGGGAGCAGTGACGATTTCGACGACTTTGGAAGTGCCGGCGATGAAGGTTCTGTTTCATCGCCCGGTGGTTGGGATGACACTGAATTAGGTGACAATCCTTTTGACGGCGGAGGTTTTGGGGATAACGACAGCCCAATGACCGTGCCATGGCTAGGTGAGACCAACTTTGGTTCGGAAAGTATGCCTTTCGGTACGACTCCGGCAGGCGGTCTGACCGATCCGGTCAAAGATAATGGACGTTTTTTTGGCAAGGGCTTTGCAAGTCTGTTCAAAAAATCCGGGGAAAGTGCGGCACCCGCCGATGAACCTGTGGCCACTCCGTCAAGTCCTGTTCCCACACCTGACGTTTTCGATGTTTCTGATGATGAAGCCGTCGATCCGTTTGATACGGACGTGTTCGATGAATCGTTTTGGGTGTGTCTTGAGAATCGCACAATAATCGAGCATTTCAATCGGAGCCGCGATGGTCACGGAGCGGTCATTCCGCTTGATGACTCTCGCGGCTCTGATTTGTCGAACAGCTTGTTTTCACGTGAATCCTTCACCGGTCACTTACGTTCCCGGCTGCTGTAGGAAACGCCCCGTTCCGGCAACAGCATGTCAAACTCTGCCTGAATCGAAACCGCGTCGGGGGAAAGCAACGCGTCGAATTTGCCGCCGCGAAACCAGTTGAGCGGCGGTGCCAAAAAGCCGGCGGGTGGTTGTGGCGAAGCGTTTTGCCTGTTGCCGGATGGGGTTGTGCCAAGTGCCGTTGCGTGCCAGCGTCCCATACCGAAGGCCGGGTCGCCGTAGGGTTGATAAACATACTGCCCGCCGAGCGGACAGATTAACTCGCCACCGAGCAATTGTTCGGCCACGTCTTTGCATTCCGGGCCGTTGATCAGAAACTGCGTTTGCAGGTCGTTGAGCAACCGCAAATTGCCTCGCGACGTGTCACAGGTGCGCAGGTAGCCAAGCCGGTTGAGCGTCGGGGCGATGTGTGCGGTCAGGGGATTTCCGATATTGACGCGGAGTTGCGCTGCGTAGTCCGCCGGAACGAATCCAAGTTGCGGAGACACCTGATCCAGTACGCCGCGCTGTCGTGAGTATAACGTGTATTGCCCGAAATGCCGCCGCCAGGTGCCGCCGACGCCCCGTGAGTAACCGCTTGCGTCGTCGCGTTGCAGGAAGGCGACGTTCCAGGTTTTCAGCAACGTCCCCGGCTGGCCAACATAGCCCAGGTAACCCGCGAGCAGGTCGCCGATGAGCATTTGCTTGTCTTTCAAAACGATGCCTGAAACGATGTCCGACGCGAGTTGTTCAATGGGCCGCATTTGTTCGCCCGGCTCACGCGGCGGTGCCTCATTGCGCAACGCTCCGAAAAAATGGTTGCCCGCCAATGAAATTTCAAATGACGCAAAATTGCCGGGAACCGGTGCCATCTGATATTCAAGCGGCGGACCGATTTGCGATTGCAGCGTTTCGCCGTTCTTGCGGGACAGCGGTGCCATACGGGCGTCGATGGTGATGTGTTCCGTTTTACCCTCGCGGGATGTACCGGGCGTTCGCTTGATTGAAACGATCACCGGGTCAAGGTTCCCCCAGTTCTCAAAGAAATCACGGCACATCGCTTCGTAGGCGTGATACTCGGCTTCGGTCACATGCGTCGGCAGCATATCTGCAACCGGCACAAACGAACCTCGCTCGCCGCGCAGTGAATTGCGGATGTCTTTCCAGGACGCAAGAATCGTGTCGCTCCCATCGGGCAAGGGTCCGAAGTTGCGCGGGATGTAACCGCCGGTTCGCAACAGTTGTAGCCAACGGTCAACGTCCGCGTGACTGCCATGACCTTCCGCCGCCGCTGTCATGCCACCCAGCCGCAACAGTTCGATGTCCGAAGCCGCCGTCGTACGCCGCTGTGTTTCGATCCAATAGCCGGGGCTGACGATGTTGTAAAAATATGGCCGCGAAAAGTAAAGAAAAATTGTCGCCTTGTCTTCGACGGACATGATCTCGCGCACCTGTTGAAATTCCGGCAATTCGCCGAGCGAAAGCGGCTTGGGTGTTTGCGAATCCGTCGGGGGAACATGCAGCGCGACGAAATCGCGTACCAACTGTTCTGACCGCGTCACGAGGTGATACTCACCCATTGTAACATAAAACGTGCGGAGATGCTGGTCGGGCGACGTGATGGCGGACACCTTTTGCCCCTGCACGTCCAGTATCTTTTCGACGGCGCGCCGCGATTGATTCTGCCGCAACAGATCCCGGCGTTTCGCGTTGAAATCGTTGGCCAGCAGTACACTGTTTCTCGCCCGAAAGAGCAGTCCGAATGAGGCACCTTCCTCGAAAAAGAGGTCGGTGCCGATCACCGCAACATCATCAATGACCGCGTCGCCGAACAGTTTGGCCAGTGCGTCTTGTCGTAATCCGAGTTGCTGTTCGAGACGTTCGTCGGAACGCGTGTTGAGTGCCCGCAGTGCGATGAGGTTCCGCATGTCGCCGCCCCAAAGTGCGGTCGTGTCCTGTAACCAGGTGAAATTCGAGTAGGAACCGAACCGGATATAAAAGCAGTGCGCCGGTACGTGAAACGCAATTGGTTCGATATCTGAGTGTGGGACGAGGGATGAGGGGTCAGGGGGCAGTTCCCTGTCCCTTGAATCCTGAATCAACTCGCCCAGCGCAGGCGGCAGGTCATACTGCGCAGGCTGAACAAACTGTAGCGGTTCGAAGAAGCGTTTTGCCTGGGCGTCGAACAACGAGGCCGTCGGGTCGAGTTGGAATCCGAGTTCCGTGTAAAACAATTTGTCCCAAATCGGCGGCTTGACCACAGGCCGTTGCAGACCGAGACGGTACGAGAGCATTGTCCGCAAATACTCCCTGACCACCGGCGGGTAATCATTGGTCTCCGCAAGCGAACTTGCGTCTTTGTTGTACTTACCCCACCATTCCTGCAAAAGCTGCCGATGTCTCGATGGTCGTTGTACCGGCGTTACGGTTTTGGTGACCGAACGATTGGTCACGATGGTCACATTGAGCGGTGCCTGGTTGCCGGTAAACAGGAAATAAACGGCAATCGACGTGCCGGTCTGGTCAAGTATTTCGCCGACCAGCCGCCCGATGGGGCGTCGCGCGTTTTGAAAGGCTTGCGTCACTTCGCGTGGTACCTCGCGAACTTCAAAAATCGGGTACAATACGCGGTTGTTTTGCTCGTAAATTTGAATTTCCTCAAGCCCGCGCGACGCTGACAGTTCGTTCGGCAAAATCGGCAGGACAATGCACCCGACGCCGAACGGTTGGCCAAGTACCGCTTCGGTTTGCCCCAACGCAACCGCATGAGGCAAGACGGTCAAAAGAATCAAACAGAAGATTATCAGTGAGTTTCGCATGGACTCAATCCTTGAAGCTGATGAAGTGTTGCCAATATTCCACATTGCATGGGTTTCAGATTTTTCGATGGAAATCGCCCGCCATTTCCATCCTGGTCATCATGTTCATCTTGAGAAAATCATGGTTGAAACAACGGCGGCGCGGATTTGCGACGAATTTCAACAGGTATTTTACCATATCGCCAACATCGGAGGCAAGTGGGCAGGTGTAATCGCAAATGCGGTTTTTGGTTGACGATGCGTTGGCCAACACATCGTACTGTTGCCGACACGAACGTCACGGAAATGAATAACTATCGATTTTCGGGCACATTTCGACTGTTGACACTTGACAGGTGATTCCAATTGTATTACTGTATCAACACAAAGTCATGTTATTTTTTTGAGGGTCAATGATGGCTACGATTCAAGTTCGCATTGATGACAATTTGAAAACAGCGGCAGACGATCTTTTTTCTTCACTTGGATATGACATCCCAGATTGCCGACAAGACACGGACAAGTATCTCGTGCGATTTGGTGCAAAGGAATCAGGATCAATACAACACGGATAAAGATTTTTGAACAAGCCCCAATTCCAACGGAGGTCTCCCCATGAACCGTCTTCTCGTGGCAATTGTGCCAATCATTATCCTGTTTTCGGCAACCGTTTATGCGCAGCCGCCGTCGGAAATCACAAAATCACCCGGCGGTCCGTTAACCGGCACGGCAATGCTCGACTGGGACGGCGACATCGTCGAAAAACTGATCGCCGACGCTGACGCTTTTTTCCTTGCTGAAACGCTGGAAACCGTCAAGCGACAGGAATCGTTCTGGAACCGTGACCTGTCGTCTGTCGAAGCTTATGAACAATCCCTTGAAGCAAACCGGAAGGAACTTGCGAGAATTCTCGGCGTTGTCGATCCCCGTGTCGGATTTGAGGCACCTGAAATCATCGATAACCTGGACCGCTCCGGGATGGTTTTTGAGACAAGAGATTTCTCGGTATTCGCCATCCGCTGGCCGGTGTTTGACGATTACACTGCCGAAGGGTTGCTGATTGCACCGAAAAATGGAACGCCGGACGAAGTTGTTATCAGGATTCCTGATGCCGATGAGAGTGCCGAAGATTATGCCGCTACGATTTGCAGCTTCAGCCCCAGTGGCCCCCGGAGTGATATGACACTGATTCCGGCAACGGTCAGTCGGACACTGAACGAGTTTTCCGCCCCCTATCCCAATTCTCGCACCGCCATATTGACCAACCGCGAGTATTTGTATCGCACCTCCTTTCAAATGGGACGGCATCTCATTGGTTACGAAGTTCAACAGGTGCTTGCCCTCGTCGATTGGTTGCAGAAAGACCCGAAGACACAGAATCTTCCACTTCGTATTATGGGAATCGGTGACGGGGGCATGATCGCCCTGTACACCGGGGCGTTGGACAACCGGATAGATGAAGTGACCGTTGCCGGCTATTTCGACAACCGCAATCACCTCTGGGAGGAACCGATTGACCGCAATGTTTTCGGTCGTATGGAACGTTTCGGTGACGCGCAACTGGCAGCGATGATTTTTCCGCGAACGCTGGACATTGTCACATGGGATAACGAAACCACAAAGGAAATTCCGCGCGGGCGTGGTGGTGCCATCGGTAAGATCATTCCGCCAACACGGGACTCTGTCATAGCCGAAGCAAACCTTGCCCGATCTTTCGTGGCATCTCTTGCCGAAAAGACCGGAAAAGAGAATTGGCTTCAGATGCAATCAATGTCACACGGTGTTTTTCCTGAAAAACCACGAGGCTTGACCGTTGACGAAAACCGCGAACGCCGGATGATCGACGCCCTCGACAAGCATACGCAAAACCTTTTGTACCGGTCGCCGTTAACGCGAAGTCTCTTCATGTCAAAGCTCGATATGTCATCGCTCGACGCCTACGAACAATCGACGAAATACTACAAGGACTATCTCGAAAACGAAATCCTCGGCAGGTTTGACAAAGAGTTGTTGCCGCTCAATATCCGTTCCCGCCAAGCCTACGAATCGGACGAGATTGTCGGCTACGAAATTGTGATGGACGTTTACCCCGGCATGTTCGTTTACGGGCTGTTGTTCCTCCCGAAGGAACTGAAACCGGGCGAAAAGCACCCTACTGTTGTCGTCCAGCATGGCCGCAACACCCGGGTTGAGCAACTGATCGAAAACTCCGGTGCCGGTGACATGCTCCGATTGGAAGGCATCCTGACGCGACTTGCACGGCGGGGTTACATCACGTTCGCGCCGCAGCATTTGTACATGCTGGAGGACGAGCATCGTCAAATCCAGAGGAAAGCCTATCCGCTCAAAAAGACCTGCTTTGCCCTGATGCTCTCCATGCAACGGCAGGTCGTCCGTTGGCTGGCAACGCTGCCAAACGTTGACATGGACCGCCTGGCCTTTTACGGGCATTCTTACGGTGGCAAGTCCGCCATGCGTCTCCCACCGCTGATTGACGAGTACAAACTCGTCGTGATTTCCGGTGATTTCGGACGTTACGACGTGAAAATGGCATCGACATTCTATCCGCCCAGTTTTGTTTTCACGGACGAATATGAAATGTTCGAGTTCGACCTGGGCAATACGTTCAATTATTCCGATCTTGCGTCGCTGATTGCCCCGCGACCGTTTTTCATTGAACGGGGCAACTTCGATGTTGTCGGCTGGGACGAGGAAGTCGGTTACGAATACGGCAAGGTGCTGCACCTTTACCAGGCGTTGCTTGACATCCCGGAACAACTCGGCATCGACTGGTTCAAGGGTCCACACCGCGTCAATGCCGTGAAATCATTTGAGTTTCTCGACCGGTTTTTGAAGCGGGAATAGCACTATTCACGAAACCCTATTTTGTGGACGGCGACCGGAAACGCTCTTGTTGTCATAACAATCGCAATCTTACCGCCGCGGGGCCGATTGGAGTTGTTCCATTCGTTTCACCATTCGATGAATCACAATCAAGGGAATGATTCCGAATACGCCAAAACAACAGTCGATGAGTTGCCAGCCGAAAGGAATGCCGCGAATCGGTCCGCAGATGAACGCCAACGGCAGGAGTGCCACACAGGCGATCATTGCCCAATGAATGACCCAGAGATTGCGAACCGGGTCACGGAACGGGCCGAGGAACGCCGTTGCAATCACGATATGCGCAAAGGCCAGCCAGTCGGTTCCGTAAGCGTAAAACGGGAAATGCACCGCGTTGTATTCGATGCCCGCGCGGACGAAAGCGAGCCAGTCGGCCAGGCCGGGGATGTGGTTGCCAAAAAACGTGCCTTCACCGAACCATCGGCATAGCACTTCCAGTTCCCAACGCAGTGGAAACGCCGTGATCCCATTGGCCAAAATTGCCAGCATGTAAAACAAAACCAGCCCGCGAATGCGGAACAACAGTTGCTTTTCGGTCAGTGGGGTTCGGGTGGTCATGGTGTTCACACTGTGCTTGCCGCGAAGCAGTATTTGATTGTTAATGAGAACAGGCCATATCACAAACGACGAAGGGCAATGACACAGGTGAAGTGTAGGAGTCGTGCCAAAATAACGATTAAAAAAATGTGATATTGAGATTGTCCCTAACGGGACAGGGAAATTGTCAATGTTATTTTGGCACAACTCCTTACAGGCAATTCAACGGCGGCCACGGCGTGACCGCCCTGCCTTTATGCACTGGCGGGACAATTGCAATTCTTTCACATCAATGGTCGCCGGAGGTTTTCACGCCGCTGAGCGAATCGGTACCTCTGAGTTTCGGCCACCAGAAACCGTAAATGGCAATAAAGATAAAACAGGCCATCGGCACGATGAATCCGCGTGACATGTCAAATTGGTCGCCAACATAACCCATCAATTTGGGCAAAATGGCTCCACCCATGATTGCCATGACAAGAAACGCGGATGCTCTTTTTGCGCGTGTCCCCAGTCCGAAAATGCCCAGCGCGAAAATCGTGGGAAACATGATCGACATGAAGAAAAAGCTGAGGAAAACACAAGCCACCGAGAGCCAACTCCACTTGGCGAAAATCAGCAGGCACATGGCAACATTCAGGATGGCGTAAAGGCCGAGCAAATTGTGCGCGGAAATTTTTCGAAGCATGATCGCCCCGGTAAACCGCCCGATGAAAAAACACAAAAACCCGACTGAGAGCAGGAATGCCGCTCCCTGTTCGCTGACGCAGAGAACACCACGGCGGTAATCCAGTAATTCCGGGTAGCTTTCCTGTAACAACAAGCGGTTGAGCAACGGGGCGTTGACCCGTTCGGCTTGTCCCTGCATGGCTGCACGTTCTTTCGCTGCGGCGATTTTTTCCTCCTTGGTCATGGATTCCTCGGCAACACGGATTTTCTCCAGTTCCTCGTCTTCTTTCAGCTTGAGGTCGAGCATGGTTTGGGTTTCTTCGCTCAACGTCACACCGGCAAAATTCCTGGGATTATAAAACGCCACGCCGCCCCTGGCCTTGCGCGGGTCCTGACGGACAAGAAGGTTGAGTTCCTGGAGTATAATGGAACGCAAAGTCCGGTCGGTGCCGCCTTGCCAGGCATTCAGGCGGTCCATGCCGGCTTGTTCAAAGGTGTTCTGGAAATCCGCTTTCAAGTAGGCCGAAACCGGATCGGACGCATTGCGAATGCGTTCCACCAACGCCGGGAAATCTTTGATGTCCTCCGGTTTGACCATCGTATTGACGTCAAACCAGTCCTTTGACTTTTTCTGGAAAAAACCGCTGAAACGTCCGATTTCCCCACTGCTGATTTTTTCGTCAATCGCAGATATCGAGATTTGAACATGGAAGGCCGTTGGCAGTTGGGGCACCTCCGAGGTCATGTAGTTGATGAAATAGCTGAAAATTCCGGCCTGGGCCGCAACGTAAAGAAACTGTGCCAACACCGAGCCGGAGAAGTGCGGATGCGACCAGATGCTGTGGTGTGATATTTTCCTGTTGATGAAAATGAGCCCGATGGCCGAAATCACAAGCAATCCACACGCGATTTCACAGATGAGGACCAGCGGGGCGTTGTGGGCGGTGACTTGGACACTGGAGAACGGCATGAGCGTTTGGGCAATTCCCGCAATCGAAGCCCCAATGTCAAAGATTGTCGTCAAAAACAGCCAGAGAAAAATACCGGCAATGCAAATCAACATGCTTGTATTGAGGAACAGGAACAAATAAATCTGCCCGCGATTCAGTTTGCGGTCCGCAGGAATGGTGTCACCGCCGGCTTTGTCCTCTTCGTCGAGATGATAATCGTCTTTGGTTTTGACGTCGGGAATGTATGCGAAATAAAAAATCACCGAAAACACGAGTACAATGCACGCAATGGTGACATACGGAATATAAAGCATTTCGTTCCCGAGACTGTGACCTGAAGCGTCTTTGGCGTAGAAAAACAAGCCGCCGAGTATCGGGCCGAGTATCCAGCCAATGCCGTTACACGATTGTGCGAGGTTGATGCGTGTGGCGGCGTATTCGCGCGGGCCGA
>WRMR01000029.1 GCA_009776995.1 Planctomycetaceae bacterium
GAGCGAAAGGTATCGCAACCGCCCAAAAAGACACCTGCTCAGGATGAATCTCGTCTGTGCGATACTCAACCGGGAACTCATGCCGTAATCCTCCAAAAAAAACTGGAAGTATGCGGTGTTCGCTCCGAGTGTCGTCTTGATGATTGCATTTCCTTTTGCATCTGTCAACGCACTGCATCGGGTGTAGTAAAAACCTCTTGCGCGATTGGGCAAATTAGGTTAAACTGGCGATTTTGAGATTTCACCCCCTATTGATTTTTGAAGAGTCATCCATGGACCACGAAGCCGCCAAAACCCTTTTTCTCGAACAAGCCGCCGCTTATGATGACGATTTGAAATCCGCCGCCGTGACCGCCCTAAGGCGCGTTTTGCAAATCGGTCACTTGCGTTTCCGGCTGCCATTCACGAAATCCGGTTATCCAGTTTCATCCCGTGGAATTTGTGACAAAATGAGTGGGTATGGAAGAATACTCACAAAATATTATGGCATTGGAAAAGACCAATGTGATACAGGGTTAGGCGGGTGAGTGACGACACGAAATTGCGCCGCGCCGGATTGAACCGCCAGTCCGAACGGCAAATCGGCAACAGGGTCATCAGCTTGTTCGGTGACGATATGACTGTTGTAAAAAAATTGGAGTCTTTGTCCATCAGGTGAAGCAGTACGCTGGATTTCCAGCACATCCGCAGGGTTGTTCGTGATATCCCCGCCATTCCGCATTTGCCGCCAAGAGGACAACATTTCCCATTGATTATGTGCAAAACGGACATGCCGCCATTCTGTGACGCCGTTTCCGGCCTTGCGGAATTGCAACATCTCGAAACACTCACTGCTTTCGTAGCGAAACACCAGCCCAAGCACAGTCCGGTCAAGCAACGTTGTGACCTCGCAGTGCAAAAGCACCGTCTCATCGATGCAACGCGATTGGTACGCCGGGTTTTGCACGATCAAAGCCGTTGAGTCGGAAATCCCGAACAGTTGCGGCCCGGTGTCTTCCCAATGATTCCAAACCCATTGCCAGGGATGCTGGTGTTCGGCAACCCAATCAGCGAATTGCGACCAAGTCGGTTGGTTTGCTTCTTCCTCAAAGGCGGATTGCCAACTGCCGGACACATCGTTTTGCTTGAGCGACTCAAAAAATTGTGTCATTTCGTGGGGAAATTTTTCCACAAGAAACGCAGCCAATCCCCATGCCAGAGCGTATTCGTCGTAAACCGCATCGGCGTCTTGTTCTGTGCGTAACCGCTCGAAGCATTCCGAAACGCTGCCGGGTGCGAGTTCTTCGACAACATCATTTTTCGTCAACCGTTTAAGCAAAGCGTCAAGCCGTGCCGGGTGGTTTTCGAGCGTGACGCGCGGTAATTGTATTGCGTGCAGGGTTTGACCGTCCCACGTATGAAACGCCGCGTGATCGGCCAGCCCCTCGCAGAACCAAAGCGGCATTTTCGTGTAACGCGAGCCGAGCAGTTGCAGACAGTACCAGTGCGCGACTTCGTGCAGGACGACATGCCGGGAGTAATAATCGGTCGGCTGACGCCAGGTGAAAATGATGTTCGCGTCCGGGTGATAATACCCGCCTGACCCGATGGCTGAAGCGGGATTCGCAATTCCATATTCCATGAGCCGTTGCAAATACGATGCCTTGCCTGCGCAGAGCAACAAAATCGGCTTTTGACCCAGCGGCGGTTGTGATGATGCAAGCGTTTGTCCGCCAAACAGCGGCGCATAAACCGCGTCCAGCTGTTCGATCAATTGTCCGAGGATCGCGTCCCAATCGGCAAGCGAAACAGGCTCCGCCTGCGAAGTCGGCTCGGCGATGACGAGAAAATGCCGCGTTTCAAGTTGCGGCCATACCTCCAACCCGACCGCAAAAATCGCGTTTTGCGGTAGAAAAAAGAGCAGGAAAAGGAGCTGCAAATGATTTCTCGCAGAGATCGCGGAAGCCGCAGAGGGATTTCTCTGCGATCTTTGTGCTTTCTGCGCGAAATAAACTTGGGACAATTTATTTTTTGGGGTGTAACCTTGAATTTACGTAATCCGGGCAGAATGGGTTAAAATTGATCTTGCAAAAGGATTCCATTTTTGGGATTGTAACGTTAATTTCCACAACAAATTACAACCCACAAAAAAGAATCAGTGCCATGAAGGCAGACATCATTGTCGATCAGGAAACGCAGAAAGTCAAGCTCATTTTGGATTGGAAGGCAGGAATTGTCGGGCCAAATTTGACCGCCGACGATGCCGAAATTTCTATAACCCCCTGTTTTAACCTAGGGTAACGTGGTCCCCTTCAGCCTAAAGCCTCAACGGGGATGAAATCTCAAAACCGCCAGTAGAACCTCACTTGCCCAATCGCTCAACCAAGGTTTACTACACCCGAAACAGCGAAATGAAAAACGTGCAATGATTTCTCTGCGAAAAATGGCTTTGTCGCTTCAAGTTTTTTTTGGTATAATATGTTATTGATGACGTGAACATTTCGATCAGAGCCGCGAGAGCGAAATAACCGCTCCGTTTCCGTCGCGGCTCTAATTCATCGAGCAACTCTTTTTTGCACGAGTCCTAAAACTCAATGACGACGCGAAACGCACAATCGGATCATGCGAACACGCTTCGCTTCCTTCGGCGGCTACAGAGCGTCATGCCTCCGTGGGGTGTTTCGCTGGCACTTCACGTTGTGCTGTTTTTGCTGTTGTTGGTGCTCGTGCCGACAGCTCATCGCCTCCGTTCCGCATCGGGGGATCGCGTGACGGAAAACGTTGGCATTGTGTTCGCCCCGGCAACTTCGGGTGGTACAGCATCGCAAAGCTCCGTGGCATCACTACCGGAACAAGTAGCGCAACCCTCCGTTGCGGACATTGTCTCACAGCATCTCGACGAACTCGTCCCGCAACAACCAGCCGCACCGCTTGCGGTCATCGGCCCATCGCAATCGCCCGGATCCCCCTCGAACGCCAATTCCGCATCCGGTAGTCCATCGGGTGCGGTTGGTTCTGAGAGCAACATGCTTTCCGCCTCATTTATGGGGGCGCAAGGTACGGGCCGCAAATTCGTTTACGTCCTCGACCGTTCAAACAGCACAGGTTACGGTCAACGCCGCAGTCCGTTGTACGTGGCCAAAACCGAACTGCTTGCAAGCCTGCAAAGCATCGGCGAAACGAGTCTCCGCGAATCGAAGCCGATTCAGTTTCAGGTCATCTTTTTCAATCACGAAACGGCTGTGTTCAACATGACTGGTACTGGCGGTTCCGACAAAGCCGGTCGCCTGTTGCGCTACGACCAGACGATGCTCGACAAAGTGCAGCGTTTTCTCGGAGGCGTCATCCCCGACGGTGGCACGAAGCCGGAACCCGCCCTCATGCAAGCCATTCGTATGGGTGCCGATTGCATTTTCTTCATGACCGATGGAAGCACACAACTTACCCCGGCACAACGGCAGCGCATCCGCGACATGGCCAAAGGAGTGCAAATCAACGTCGTCGAATACGGCACAGGGCCAAGCCGATCGCGCAACAACAGTCTCCGGCAACTCGCCATCGACCATCACGGTCACTACGTCTATGTCGATCTCTCGCAACGACCGCGATAAGAAAGATACAACAGCGGCCGGGAACAAAGCGACATCATCGGCTATTTCGCGTGGGACGATTCGGTCACTGGGTTGACTCCGTTTTTTTCACGGCGAATTTGATCGGACGCAAAATTTGCTCGACGGTGAACGCGACATCGCCGGCCAGGGTCGTAACCCGGTTGGTCAGGAGCGAGTGAATCGCCAGCGTCGGAATGGCGACGAGCAGTCCTTCCACCGTCGTCACCAGCGCGAGGTAAATGCCCTCGGCCAGGTCGGCACCGCGTGCCATGCCGTCGGACAGCGACAGTTCGCGGAACGCAACGATCATGCCGATAACCGTGCCGAGCAGTCCGAGCATCGGTGCGATGTTCCCGATGAGTGAAAGCCAATCGACTTTACGGTACAACCTGCCGGTCTGTTCGGCGAGTGCGTCTTCGGCGGCCTTTTCGACGTAATCCCAGTGTGACCACGGTTGCATCAACGCCGGGAGCATGACATTCGACAGGAAACCCGGATTGGCCTGGCACAATTCGACGGCCTTCGCACGTTCACCCGATTTGACAAGCTGAAACAGTCGGTCGGCCAGTTCCTGCGGGATCAGTGCAGAACGGCGGATTGTGAGCAGATGCTCAATAATCAAGGCCCCGGCGGCAACGGAAAGCAGGATGATGACCCAGCCCACGATTCCGCCAGCGCGGATAATCGACCAAATCGAATCCGGTTTCGGAGCGTCGGTTGCATCACCACCGAAGTCAAACGTTACCGAATCATCCGGGACGCCACCGTTTGTAGGGGTTGAGACGCCGCTGGTTTCAGTGAGCAGGTCTTCAATGAGCGATGTGTCAAGGTTCTGCGTACCCTGCGAAAAGGCGAAACGTCCCGTAATCAATGCCAGGCAAACAAAAACGACAACAAGGATGTCATTGGTCGAAAGTTTCATTGGCAACGATGAGGGCAAGAGCTTTGAGAATGGTTCAGAAAGACAACTTCAATGCGTCTGATTATACCATAAAGCATCCGTTGATCAAATACGGATTTTTCTTTCCCACAGATTCTCCCTCTCTCAGGACTCACGAAAAAATCAGTTGTTTGATCAGCCAGAGCCGCGACGGTCACGGAGCGGCCATTCCGCATGGCAACTCTCACGGCTCCGATTCTTGCAGGTATCTCAACGAAAATTGGGTGCCGGTGCCATCATGGGCGTGTTTGGCACAACCGGGGCTGGCGGAACGGCCAGTTGTCGGGATGCCTGTGGAGCTTGCGCAATACGTGTGCTTTGCGGTTGAACAGGCTGCCCGGCGGCCTGGCGTTGTTGTGCTTGCTGTTGTTGCATGGCACGCTGTTGCATCAATGCTTGTTGCTGTATCTGTTGTTGCGTCAATGGGTTCGGAGCGGGTTGTTGCGGCATGACGCGCTGTTGCATGTTGGCCGAAGGCAGTTGCGCTGTCTGCCGGGGTGGTGTTCCTGTGGGAATCGGCGTCCCATTGGCAATGACCGCCGGGCTGTTATTCCGCTGCGGCTGACCCGGCGGCGTACCCATACGCGGCAAATCCCCTGGCGAAGGAAGCCGTTCCCGGGAAGGCGTGGCCGCATTCATTCGCGAATTCACGTCAATCGGCGGCATCAGTTCCCGGGGGAGGTGAAAGTCCGGGTCATCGTCAAAAAATTCAACATCTTCCAACTCCAAATCTTCTCCGGCTTTGGAAGGAATTGTCACGAGTTGACCGTTCAACGCAACGAGGTTTTCCGGTTCGAGCGGTTGCAGTTCCATGGGCGTCAGGTCACCGCTCTGCTCACTCCCGTTATCATCCGGCATTGGTTCCCGGGGCGTCACTTGTGCAATCTTTTCGTTTGACGTGTCCACATCGGCCTGTATCGTTTTCCTAAGCAATGTGTCAAGTAAACCGCTGTCGATTTCCTCCTGAGAATTCGCTGCCATGTCGGACGGCAAATTTTCCGGTAATTTTTCGGCAACCCGTGGCTTCACCTCCTGCGGTTCCTGTTTTTGGGGAGAAACAACGGGCACCGGCAGGGGTGGAACCGCCGATGGTTGGGTTGCCGGTTTCATGCCGGGGACAGGAGGAACCTTGGGAGGCTCCGCAATAGGTACGGCACGCGCGACGCGAGTCGCGGCTTCCTGCGGAGGCGTATCCAGTGACGCTGATTTTCCGTCATCGTCAGTTGTGTTTTTGGGTTCACCGACAAGTTCAAACATTTCCGAAACGGCAACCGGCGTCGCTTTCGATTCCGTGAACGCCGCCAGGTTGTCTTTCACGGACGGTTTTGAAAATGACAACCCCTGGAGTTGGGAAATCTCCACAGACGAACGCTCAGGCGGTATCAAACGACTGAGGACATCCGCATGACGATCGTCCGTTTCCGGAGTGTTGCGAAGCGAAGGCGTTTGCTGTTGATGCGGGGCCGCAGCGTCAATCACCACAAAATCGGAGATTTCGGAGAGAGACGTGTCCTCCTGCTGGAGTGAAGGGACAGGTGATATTCGGGATTGAACTTCCTTGCTTGCGTTTTCATCCGACGGTTCGCCACTCGTATCTTGAGAAACGACTTCATCCCAATCAATCACTGGCGGTTCGTTGGCAGGAACTTGCTGCAAGGTTATTTTTTCCGGTTCCCTCCGTACAGCCATTGGGGATGGCGTCGCCGTGTCGGAGCCATCAGGGTTTGCCGTCGATGCGTTTGGCATAAGCCGGGGCACCGGCGTGAGTTTTTCCGCCGTCAGAATTTCCTCCTGCTGTGGGTCAGTGACATCATCTTCCTCGGACAAATTGATTTGTGGCGGTGCCAAAGTCTCCGAGCGCAATGCGATGTTTTCCCGGCGATCGGCAGGAACATCGTCGTTTGGTTTTTTCGCCGTCTCATTCGAGGACGCCTGTTCTTTCGACGACAATCGAATTTGCATTCGCGCTGTGTTATCCGCTATTTCGGCAACCCGGGGACTCTCGGTGTCGGGTGATAATTCATCGGCTTGCCTCCGTTGCTTTGACCTCTCGGCCAACCGCTGTTCGTCATAGACCATGCCCTGGGTCACCAATTGCAACTGCTGCTGACCGGAAAGCGTGGTTTGAATGATTATCGGTTCCGTCAATTCCCCAAGTGTTGCATCGGCGGCGAAAGTAATCGGCAAAACATGGGTGGTGTTTTCTTTGTTCGCCAGGACAAATTGAAACCGAGGGTCTTTGGAAGTGATCCGCGTGATCTTGAAAGCAACGTCACTCCGCAAGACGATGTTCTTTTTGACCGTTTCCCCGGGTTGGACGAAACCGATGACCAATGGCGAAGGCTTTGCCACCAGCGGGGTGGTCACATATCCATGCACGGGTAGCGTCACAACCGAAGCGTTGGAATTGGTGTCATTGGTGATAAAACGCACCATGTCATGCACATAACCGCTGGGCATGGTGTCGAGAATTGTGACCGTGATACTGTAAAGAACACGTCCGTTTTGGCGCCCGACCTCATCGGCCTGGACATTAATGTGCGGATTTTCGCGTTCGATTTTGATCAGCTCCCAATTGGGCTTCCCGGCATATTGCAAGGTCAATTTTTTGACAACGCTTTTGCCTTCACGAATGGAGCCAAACTCAACCACTCCCGGTTTGATAATAACATCCGGGCGAATGTAAGAAGTCACCTGCAATTGCACTTCAGCGCGAATGGGTTGATTGCCGTTTTTGGCCTGGATGACAACGGTGAGAGTTGCGGATTTATCACCTTTGTGTTGACCGTCCGTGTTCAATTTTGCAACGATTTCGCCTGTTTCACCTTTCTTGATGGCATTTTTGGGCCATGACGGAGTTGTACAACCACAGGACGACGTGACCGCCACGATGTGAATATCTTCAAGATATGGATTTTTGAACTTAAATCTGTGAACCGCCTCAACACCAATGGCGACACTGCCGAAGCTATGTCGGCGTTCTTCAAACATGTCTTCGGCCCATTTCTGTGCGAAAACATGGGTGGTGACCACGAATTGGATGGCATAAAAAGCCAGTATCAAGAGCAAATTCTTTTTCATAATGACACGCTGAAAAAGCATAAAAAACCAATGGGAAGTACTGCTGATTTGCGATAATAATCGCCCGTAAATCACGGGCGTAGTAGTTCTCCTATTTCATTTTTCGGCAACCTCTGCGAGAAAACTGGCCTGCATTTTCCGTTTTTACGGAAAAATCCTTAGAAATATGTCGTCTTACTTTATTAGTGTATTCTATCCATGTTGATTATTTAACTTCGTTGTCGTAAATTTTTCTTATATACTCGATAAAAGTCAGTTAATTTGGCAGTATTTGTTCAATGAAAAGCTAAGAAATTAAGTGAGGAAGGTACATTTTGTTTTGAAATACAGAAAACAACTATTACATTAGTATTTTAATGAACAATATTAATATCGCACTGAAATCTTTGTTGCCTGTCAATGCCAAAACTATCGTTATTGACGATTCGATTCCGACACGCCGGATTTTTCGTAGCATTTTGGAAAAAATCGGCTTTGAAGTGGATGAGGCGATCAATGGCCATGAGGCACTCGAACTCCTGAAAAAAAAGATTGACCAGTATTGCATCATTTTTTCCGACATCAGTATGCCGAAAATGGACGGTTTTGAATTGTGTTACAAACTTCAACGACAGGAATGGTATGACGGAACGCCTTTTGTGCTGGTTTCGACGGAGAGTGACGCAAACAATGTCATCAAAGGGTTGAAACTTGGAGCGGACGACTTTATGCCAAAGCCCTTCGATCAGGAAATCGCCGAGTTGGTGATTGCCCGAGTCATGTCGTACACGCCTTTGAAAACCTCCCTGACAGCCTGACCGTCGGCATGTCAATCATTTTCGATATCCCAAGTGAAAACAAAACTTGGAAATGGTTGCAATTCGCGTAATGGAAAGAAGTAACGATGCCGGAAATGCCTCTCGTGACCAACCGTACCGTTGATCGGATGACCGTGCGCATTGAGCATTTGGACAAACTGCTCAATCTGGCCGGCGAAGTCATCATCACCAGCTCGACCTTGCACGACCTGCAACGGGAAATGGTTGATGCGGTCACTTATCACCGTCCGATCGTCGAAAGCAGCATTCAAACGATCAAGGCGGCAGACGAAGCGTCGCGTCGTATCAGTCAGGATTTGCACGACCTCGTCATGGCCATTCGCATGGTTGAGATTGGCGAGACTTTCCGTATGTTTCGGCGGTCCGTTCGGGATTTGAGCCGAACGCTGAAAAAAGAAATCGAATTGAAAATCGAAGGGGAAAACGTTCCGATCGACAAAGCCTTGGCCGAACGGTTGGTCGAACCGTTGCTACACTTGATTCGTAATGCCGCCGATCATGGGATCGAACAACCGTTGGAGCGTTCCCGGCTGGGAAAGCCGCCCGAAGGGACCATTCGACTTGAGGCCATCGAACACGAAAATGAAACGGAAATCATCGTTGCCGACGATGGCCGCGGGATTGACGTGAATGCGATTCAGGAAAAAGCGAGGTTATGTGGTCTCCTGGGAACGGGTGACTCCTTCAATCTGACAAATGTCCTTTGCAGTTCCGGTTTTACCACCAAGGACCAGGCAACCGACACTTCCGGACGCGGGGTCGGACTCGATATTGTCCGCAGTATGGTGACCGGTTTCGACGGCAAAATCGAAATCACCTCCATCCCGCAAGCCGGTACGACATTCCGGATGATGATCCCGAAATTACGGGCGGTCAACATCATCGATGCGCTCATCGTGCGATGCAGTCACAATCTGTTTGCTCTGGCCATTGATCAAGTCGTCAGCTTGCAGGGGATCCCGGTCGATCAAATTCAGGCGACCATGGACCGTGAGCGTTTTATCCGTTATCTTGGCGAACCGCTTGCCCTGTTCGACCTTCAGGAATTGCTTGGCGGCGGGGTTTCCGAGTCACTCCGGCCCGACACGGTTCCGATTGTCGTGATCGAAGGCAAAAACGATCGCATCGCAGTCATTGTCACGGAGTTTCTTTCACCGCAAAAGCTGGTCAACGTCCCGTTGGAAACCGGCATGTTCGGAGATGCCGCAGCAGGAGTCGCGGGAACCTGTATTATCAGCGGCGGACAAGTCGGTCTGACGATTGATATCGACCGTATTGTCGAAGCGGCAACCGGCCACGGAGACACGCCGGTCACGACCAACACCCCTGACGGATTGTTTGTCGATTCGGCTTCGAATCCGGCGCGTGACACGGTAGCACCGCAACCCATCAGTGATGCCACGACAGTAACCCACAACGCCCGCGACGAATTACTCAACAAGCAACAATTCCAAAATCGATTCATGGAAAACGGAGACCGTTCCACTGACGGCACTTGTGAGTTGAGCGAGAAGGACACCATTGACCTGATTGATGAAGTGCGCCGCGGTTTGGCGGAATTGCAGGACCTGTTACTGACTCTGGAAGACGAAACCGACAACTCGCACGTCATGCGGGACGTGTTTCGCCGATTGCATGCCCTCAAGGGGGCGTTTGCCATGCTGGAAAATCATCCCACGGCGGACTTGGCTCACGACCTGGAAACGCTGTTGGATTTCGTCCGCAAGGACATGATCACACTGGATCATGATCTGATGGACCTCATGCTCGATGGCGTCAGCGAATTGGCGGGTGCGGCACAGGGAATGCCGAAGCAGGTTCCGCAGGAAAATGCGGAATTGAAGCAACGTATTAATCTGGTGATTGACGAACATCGCAGAAATCAGACGATTACGGATGAAACCGCTTTGCTCAACGAACCGTTCTCGTTACCGGCAATCGTCGAATTGCAACTGATCGGGGCGATCAAAAACCACTCACAAACTTATGAAACGTTTTTGAGATTTCATCCGGGACGACAAGCCAACTATCTGGTAATTTATCTGACCTTGCGACGGCTCTGTTACTTTGGGACAATTCTTGCGACCATCCCGTCGATTGACCAAATTGAGCAGGGCATCAGCGGCAACGCGATCAAGTTGCTGTGGGCCACCGCATTGCAGGAACCGGAATTGTCGCGGGTTTTCGAGGAACTTGCGCCGCTCTACAATATTTCCGAGTTTCACAGTATGCCGACAACGGTGTTCCGCTATGAAAGTTCCGGGGGATTCGGTGAACTGTGATGGAATCGCGCAACCATCACATGAACATTTCCATCAGAACCGCGACAGTTATGGAGCGGTAATATCAATGCGACCGCTCCGTAACCGTTGCGGCTCTGATGGAACGAATTCTGATTTCACGAACCAACTTCTTTTTGTGTAAGTCCTCATGCCATCCCCATTGGCAAAACATGAGAATGCTTACATGCCGCCGGGACGATAGAAGTCGTCATTGGTCGGGCCAAAGTAGTTAAACCCATTTTGATAGGCGTTATTTGCAGATGATTGTGTTGCGTAAGGTTGTCCCTGATAGGTGGTTTGCTGCATCGGAATGGCTTGAGGCAACTGTTGCGTTGCACCCAAAGCCGGATCAGCCATCGGATAGCCGGAGGTCCCGGCCGCAACCGGGTTGGGCGTCATGACAGGTTGTTGACCATAACCATTTGCCGGAACCGCATTTGACGTCGCGGTTTGTACCGGAGCGGTTTGTGTTGGGGGACCTGCCGCAGGAATAGCATTCATTGCCGGGTCGGTGGAACCGAAGCCCTGCCCGTAACCCATACCCTGGGCCGAAGCGACCATTTGCGGCGAAGCGGGTGACGCAACCGTAGCCGGGTTGGGGAACCCGCTGAACGGATCGCCGGTTCCCGCAAGCGAAGTCTGCGGCTGATCAACGATTTGAACCATCATGTTTGGTTGCCCGGGGAAAAATGTTTGATCTTGTGGAAGTGCCTGACCCGGTGTGACAAATTGCTGACCCGGTGTGACAAATTGTTGTCCCGGTTGATCATAGCCGGGATTGACCGGAGATTGCCCCATGGAATTATTTGCAAACATCCCGGCATTCGGGTCAGGTTGATACGGCGGGTAACCCGACTGTTGAGTCATAGACAACTGCTCCTGAGATGAATATGCTCCGAATGCCGAATTGCCGGTTTGCAACGGTTGGGCCGTCGCCATCTGGGCCGTCTGACTCGTATTTGTGTCGGCGAAGCCCGGTTCAATCGGCGTTGTCGTGCCGTAAGGCGGAGGATTGGAAGGCATTCCTGGAGGATTGGTGGTTTGAGCGAACATCGGGTCAGCCGCCTTGGGTTGCGTGGACGGAATGCCGTTGGAAGAGCCTGTCGCACTGGAGTTACGTTCAAGCCCGGCGATGTGCATATCGTTCAATTGATCCGACGAATTACTCTTCCCTGTTGTTCGATTTGTGTTGCCGGCAGCGAACTTGTTGGGCTCTTTTGAAGTGACTGAGTAGCCGTCTTGCGGGGGGGCAACATCCTGTTTCGGCAGGTAAGATGGCTCGTCAAATTGATGTGCAAGAGCCATCTCGTCATAATCTTTATTTTTTGACTTGGACGAAAACGGATTAAAAAACTGCCAGGACGACATCTTGTAGGCAGGGCCTCCTGTGAATCGGCACCCAGTCAACATGGGAAGGGCGACACTCAGGCATATCAGAACATATAAAAGAGTTTTTTTCTTGTTTTGCATAACGTTTCTTCCTTGAATCTGACCAAATTGAAGGGGGGATTAGCTGGTCATCACAGGCCTGTTTCGTACCCCGCACGAAAGGTTGAACCCCCAAAGGCAAAAGTCACAGGACAGGCCTATCTATCCCAAGCGGCGTTGCAACCGGGTTACAAGAATTTATCGTCAAATTTTACCAAATCCATTCATGTTATATCGGAATTTTTCTATTTTTTACTAAATTTTTGTGATTCTCATTAAACTCTTCACAAGAATCAAGAATCTGAGATTTCGAGCAAACGTTTTCTGAGGTATTGTGCCCGCGAGAAATCCCGGTTGGGCGGCGATAACTCAGAACCGGATAATTGCTGGAGATGCGCAGGCTGGGTAAAAAGCAGGAGTTCGTTAATGAGTGGAATTGTCGGTGTGTCAAGCAGTTTCATATTGACCGCAAGTCTTAACGTTGAAAGAAGATGCATGGCCTCTTCCGATGACATGGTGCGGGCCTTTTGCAGGATACCCAAGGCACGACTGGCTTTGTCGAGCAAGGCATCCTCGTTTGCTTCCAATAGTGCCTCACGGGCTTTCCGCTCATATTGAACGATGCGCTCGACGATTCCCTGGACTTGTTCAATCAACTCCATTTCGCTTCTCCCCAGCGTGACCTGATTGCTGATCTGGTAAAACTCGCCCAGTGCCTGTGATCCTTCGCCATAAATACCTCTTACGGCAAGATTTAATTTCTGCAAACCGCGAAAGACTTTATCGATTTCCTGAGCAATGCTCAATGCCGGGAGGTGCATCATGACACTGACCCGCATTCCCGTTCCGACATTTGTAGGGCAAGCGGTCAGGTATCCCAAATCATTTGAAAAAGCATACGGAATATAGTTTTCGAGGTGGTCGTCGAGTGCATTGATGCGTTCCCAAACTTTGTAAAGGTCCAAACCACTGGTCATGGCATGCATCCGGATGTGGTCCTCCTCGTTGACCATAATACTGTACGATTCATCGCTTGCAATGTAAACAGCGCGTGGACCTTGTGTTTCGGCAATTTCACGGCTGATGAGTTGCCTCTCGACCAGCATCTGGCATTGCAATTGTGTCAGCGGCTCCAGATCAATCTCGAACAAATCGTCTTTTTCGTGTACGTTTGTGACTGCCCGATAGACAGCTTCCTCGATCCGCTGCCGATCCAGTTCTGTGGCCTTCGAGATGAAAGGAAAGCCGGAAATATTACGCGCCAGGCGAATCCGGCTCGAAATGACAATGTCATTTTGTGGTCCTTCGCCTTTCAGCCAGGGACCAAGCTGGTTTAACATCTTGTCAAACATGTGTATTCAAGTGGTTTACGTAAAATTGAAGTCACAATACCGACGATACAATCGTGGTGATTATACCAATTTTTAGCTTTCGTGAAAACAGATGATTCTTTACAAAAAACGAGTATCAACGCCACCAAATTTTATACTGCCAGTTTTGCAGTCTTTTCTGGAGGTATTTGCATTATTGGACGTAAGCGGCCTTGCCGCGATGCAGAGTAGTGCAGAATGCAGAGTGCAGAATGCAGAGTGCAGAGTGCAGAGTGCAAAGTGCAGAGTGCAAAGTGCAGAATGCAGAATGCAGAATATTTCCAATCAGAGCCGCGACGGTTACGGAGCGGTCGAAGCAGAGCAAAGTTCAAAGTTCAAAGAGCAAAGTTCAGAGTGAAGATAAGGAAGCGGAACATTCTGCATTCTACATTCTGCATTCTGCATACCGGGGATCGCTTTCTTTGATCCACGGATCACTTTTTTGAATTCCGTCACGACTTTTTTGACTAACGTTAAGACTTTTTTGACTAACGTTAGGACTTTTTTGACTAACGTTAGGACTTTTTTGACTAATGTTAGGACTTTTTTGACTAACGTTAGGACTTTTTTGACTAACGTTAGGACTTTTTTGACTAACGTTAGGACTTTTTTGACTAACGTTAGGACTTTTTTGACTAACGTTAGGACTTTTTTGACTAACGTTAGGACTTTTTTCCTTATGGGAAGTTCCTGAACTGCCTGATTTTGCCGTTGAGCTTCCCGCCTCCTGCCCGCTTCCTTCCCTTGCAACCAAGATAGGTTGAAACTGGAAAGAGTATCAGTAAATTTTTAGAATTCTTTGATTTTTTTGAATTTTTTTGATTTTTGTCTCACGCAGAGGTGCGGAGTGATTAGTGGCTGGTGCAGAGATGCTGTTGCGTCTGAAAAAATCTCTGCGTTCTGCTCTCTGCTCTCTGCGCTCCCTTTTTTCACCACGAAGGAAATGCAGAGTGCAGAGTATTCCGCTCCTAACCACTAACCACTGGCCACTAGCCACTTCCCCCCTCACTCTGCGTTCTGCTCTCTGCGCTCTGCGCTACTCCTTACCACTGGATTCTGGCACCGATATTGCCGATGTTGAGTGCCTGATAGCTGTTGATTTGCAGATCATACGAACCGAAAATGCTCAGGCGTTCCCGCAATTGCCATTCCATCCCGGCACCGATGACGGCCCAGTCGCGGCCGAGCGAGTTTCCGCGAACCCCGAAGGTTGAGGGGTTGTTCGAGACGCCCCACTTGGAGGCCATGACACAATCGGCGTCCAGAAATTCGTGCATCCAACTGACGCTGCCCGAAACATACATGTTACCGCGTTGCACCCGGCATATCTGACGGGCAATCCGGACGCCCAGGTTGCTCCGCAGGCTGTTGACGCTTGTTGCGCCGGTTTCCAGTTTATAGGGGTTGGTGCCCGTTTCGGCAAAGGCGTCGGTTTCGGCATACAGGTATTGCAAACCGGCGTAAGGTTGCAGGCCGAAGCCCGTCACGTTGCCAAGACCGCGTTCGACGTACAAGCCGCCCTGCCAGCCGTCAAATTCCGAACGTGATTGTCCGCCCGTCCCAAACGGCATGGTGACGGAACGACTGGTTTTGTACTTGTCGAACCCGAACCCGGCGACAAAGGACGTGTAGCCCAAGCCATCGACGAATCGCCCGTAGCCGCCGACGAAATGATCGTTGATGCGACCGCTGCCGATAGTCTTGTTCGTGTCAATCTCGGTGTAGGTGTAAGCGTAAAACAGTCCGATGCGGTTGGCCGACGTGGCGGTGGTCGGTTCGATGCCGAACGACATGCCGTAGGAATTGTAATCATAACCGAAGGTACCGCGACCGGCTTGGTCTTTCGTGTTGCCGAATCCGCCCAAGCCGCTACTCCAGCCTGTCCATCTGGATCGCATGGACTGACCGCGATAAATCGTTCCGCCGCTGACGGCGTAACCTTCTTCGTCATCGTAAGCCGCCGGGTTGAAGCATTGTGCCGCATAAACACCGGCAGGATAAAGCTGCTTTGTGACCGACTGGAAGATGCCCGTCGTTGTCTGCACCTGGGCCGTGACCATCGAAGCGTTGATCTGCCCGCCGATTTCCAACAAAGCATCATTGTATTGGCTGGGGTTGGTGTTTTCCAAGGCTTTGAGCAAATCTGACGTGAGCGTATTGATCGGGATGGAACCGCCGCGCGTCGTGGCGGCGGGTGTGGTGTTGTCAACGATCGCGTACAGATAGGGAACCATATTGTTCGCGTTCGTTGTGTTGATGTTGTCTTCGTAATCGAAATCGATAAACCAGATTTTCAGGTTGTCACTACCGTCCCATTCACCCACAGTGCGTTTGCCCTGGATGTTGTTGATAAACCAGAACATGTCATTGGAAGTTCGGGAGCCTGATACCAATGTTTTTGCTGAAGACTCGTCCCACAAGCTACCGGGGGTTGCGATAACATGGGCCACCGCACCGTCATGAATCGTGACTTGACTTGCCGCAAAAACGGGGTCCGTGCCTGTGGTGTAATCCGCAATCAACTTGCTGCCGCTTTCAAAAGTCAATGTTCCAGATGTTGTAACAGACCCGACTCCCTGAAGCGTTCCACCATTCTTGACAAAGTAGTTCGTGGCCGTATTGGTTTCCACTCGCAGGGTTCCGCCGAAAATATTTGTGTCGCCCGTGTAATCAATGGTGCCGCCGGAGCCGTACACCAAAGTGCCGTTTCCGGCATAATTCACGCCGCCGGGCCCGGTCATGTTGGTCATTGTCACTTCGCCATACGTCGTGTCTTTTTGGACAAGTCCTATTGTCAGGACTTTATCTGCGTCAATGTCTATCTCTCCAGCGACAAGCCGCCCGTTGCTGTTGGTATCGACGTACAGGGACGAATCACCGGTCACGTTCAACGTACCAACTCCCCAGTTGGAATCGTAACTCCCTGGTGTGCCGCTCAGGTAAATCCCGCCTTCCGCAAGTTCAACTGTACCATCGAATGATGGTGAGGGACCGAGCATGGTCCAAAGTCCAACACCTTTCTTGGTAACAGTATCAGGAGCAGTACCTGTCAGTTCTTTGGTAATGAAATTGTTGCCCCCTTTGACCTCCACTGTCGAATCACCGTCCACATTGAGTTGGCCAATCTGCTCCGGGTAACTGTAACGATCACCCGGACGATAGGTATCAATCACCAGCGTTGAATCGGTGTTCAGTGTCACTTTGGCTTCGTCAGGATCGCCCAAACCGCCGTGTGATTTGACGGTTAATATAGCACCGTCTGTGCCATCACCAACGATCATCGTACCCTGCCAGTTCGATGGGTTTTGGTAAGTGTTTTGTAGTGTCGTGTCATTGTTGAATTGAAACTCCGCGCCCAACCCCCCGCTCCAGGGGTTTATTAATTTTCTTCCCCCCACGGGGTTTAGTGTTTACGGGGTTTTTCTCTTTGTTCTTGTGATTT
>WRMR01000030.1 GCA_009776995.1 Planctomycetaceae bacterium
CCTGGAACGCCCACTGTTTGCCGTCAAGCTGCACGGTTCCGAGGACAAAATTCATATCACCGGAAACCGCCGTGGGTGGCACGCCTGTAATTGTTGCACCCGGCCCCACCGCCCCCAACGTATTCGTGCCATCTGGACCGATACTGTAAAGATCGTCGTAAATTGCGATTTCCAGAACGCCGCCCGCGTGGCCGCCGGTCGAACCGGTGTTGCCCAGCGTTGCCGTATTGCTGCTGTCCAGGATCGTTTTAAACGTCATGCTTCCGTCATTGGCCACCAGGGTTGTTCCGGTATAAACATTCGTATTGTTGAAATCCCGGTAGGTATCGCTGTAATCCAGTTCAAACTGGAACTTGCTCCGCAGATCGGAATTGACCGGGTCTTGCTGGAACGCGTCGATGACATCCGCCAGCGAGATACTGTCATTATTGAGCGAGATGTTGAACGTTTTGGTGTTCTCGTTATAACTGAACTTGACCGCTTCGGTCTGGCTCTTGTCGAGCGACGCTTGAATGCTGACGTTATTATAGGCGTCACCGCCGCCCAGGGCACTGAAAATAAACGTGCCGTTGAAGCCGCCCGTCCCAAACGCAGTGTCGTTCAGGCTTCCGCCGAGATTGGCGTAAGCCATGGCGTTCGACGGTCCCGATGTATAGGTCACCGAACTGCCGACGGTTGAGGGAACCGTGTTGTTGATGACCCGCGTGAACCGCACCGCCATGTCGTCAAACTCCGTCCCGTTGTTCTTCGATGTGATGGTGAACGCGGCGTTGGCGTTGTATGCCGCCAGGTTGGCCGTTGAAGGGCCAAGCACGTCCGGCGTAAACTCAATGCTGAGTGCCTGGTTCGCGCCGTTTACGGCGAATTCAATATTGTTTGCTCCCTGCGGACCAAGGAACTGAATCGCCGTCCCGTCATACGGGCAACCGGTATAGGCCACAGAGTCGAACAGCGTCAGTTTGCCGTTCCCCTGCTGCGAGTTCGGGGCAAGTTCCACGTTGATCAGTTTCGACAAATCCGCATCGTTATTAACGAAATGAATCAATTCCTTCGCCGTCGTGTTCGTGATGTTCCCGTTCTGACCGCCGGTCAAGGCACCGCTATAAATACGCGGTGACGAATCAACGATCGCATTGGCCGCTGGCACCGCCGTCGTAACGTCTGCAAAAAGCAACCCACTGCCGTCGCTGTCTTTGGCATTCGAGATGCTGAACAGAGCTTTGAGATCGTGATCTGCCGTTGTGTTAAAAGCTGTAATTACCGCGTTGGCATCAATAGTATTATCTTTCACCGTGACAATCAAAGCCCCGTGGTCGGTGCCGACCTGATTGGCGTTTTGGCCGGTTATTACCTTTACTCCCGCAACTGAGTGGACTCCGCCTGCAATCGCAGCCTGGAAGTCAGAGTCTTTTGCGGCATTGGGATTGAGAGCAGGGTCTTCACCATAAAGCGACAGCGTAAACAGTGAATTACCGTTGTTATCCGTAATACTCTGGACGGCATCACGAAGTTCGGCCAGGGTGTTTGTAGACGCAAAGTTGGAAACGGTAATGACTTTATTATCCTTGTCGTAGGAAACCGCCAAAGGGTCAGTCGTAGTTCCGGTCATAAAATTGAACGTGAATCCGTTGTACTCCGCACCGGCATTGACCGCCTTGATTTCGACATATTGACCGACATTCTGGAATGACACGGCGGAACGCTGCGCCTGATCGACATATTTGAACAGGGCATCTTCAGTCTGAGTGATGCCAGCAGCATCGGCATTAATATACACCACATCCGTGTTATTATATTTTGTGTCGCCGGTTAACGCCTGAATGTTCAAAGCGTTGTTCGCTCGTAAATCCGTGGTGTAGTTGGTGACCGCCGTATTGAGAACCGTGCCAGCAGCAGAAGCGGCGGCTGTGAGTCCCGTCTTGTCACTTTGGGCATTGATCTCTGAAATAACGCTGGCTATGGTTGTACCGGTGCTATTCAGCGTAATCGTGACTTCCGACTTATTTTTGTCATAAACGAAGGTCGGTGTTCCCGCAGGTGTGCTGTCAAAAACCCAGTTGACTTTCTGGACGTCAGAACCGGTCGTGGAATGAAATATAAGTTGCGCAGTCGCATTGAAGTCAACCGCCTTGGTAAAGATTCCGAGGCTTGATTCGTCGATTTGCGCATTTCCGGCGTTTTTCCACTCGTCCATTTTGAGTTGAAACTCTATGACGCCGCAACCGCCCTCGGCGGTCGGGTTGGTGACCGTGTAGCTGATGCCGTCGGAATTGCCGGCAGTGTATTTGATCGCGTAATTGCCCGTGTCAAAGCCGGCGTTTGCCGCCGTGAAGATGATGTCGTTGTCTGCACCTGCGCTGGTCACGATGACTTGGCCGGCATTGGCTTCCGCACCGGCATAAGCCATCACGCCGGTTGAATCGGAAGAGGCGTTGATCATCTCCGCCATTTGCGTCGTCGTTGCGTTGGCACCGAAGTTGAACACCTGCGAACCCTGGTTACCGGTGACTTTGAACGTGGCGCCGTCGCTTCCAAGAGCCGCTTGACGGAAAACCTGCGAGGCCGACGTCGAGGCCGCCTGCACGTCGATATCCACGCCGACGTAGGGCTGCGTTCCGAAGTTGGCCGCGTTGATGACCAGATTCGAAATTTCATTTTTGTTCAGCCCGGCGGTCTGGAACGACATTGTGCCGTCGAGCAGTTTTTGACCCATATAAGTCGTTGATTGCGCGATGCGGTCGATCGCGTCGAGCGAGGCGTCGATCTGCAACTGGTTCGCCTGAATCTGGGCTTCGCTCATCGCGCCCGTGTTGGCCGCTTCGTTGACCAGCCCGCGAATGTCGTTGAGCAAATCGCCCACCTGACCGAGGGCACTGTCGGCCATCGCGATCATCCCGTTGGCCCGTTGCGTGTTTTTCAATGCGGCAGTCGAGGCGGTGATTTCACTTCGCAAGACTTCGCTCGCGATCAAACCCGCCGGATCGTCTTTCGCGGAATTGATTCTCAGACCCGTTGACAACCTGGTCAAAACACCGGACAAGTTGCCCATGTTGTTGGTCAGATAATTCGCGGCTGTCATCGAATTGACGTTTGTGTTGACATACAGTCCTGACATAAGGAAATTACCCTTTCTCTCTGCTTCCGCCGCTGCCGTCCGGAGGATCAACAACGGCCTTTTACAAACACTCGTATCATTTCCATCGAAGAGCCGCTTGCGCCTGCGTGATGTTCAATCAAGACGTATGATGACTACGCAAGTCCTCTTCCCATTTAGCACAATATAGGTTGTGTTTCTACGTCCTACGAAAAAAATTCTCATTTTTTATCTGAGGCCGGTTATGACGGGTAGGGCATCAACAACCGGTTCTTCCGGGACGTGGAAACACTCTCATTCGTCAAAGAAATCGACTGTCAAAAAAGAACACTTGACGCAATTCCACTGGTAATTTGTCCAGTTTGTGTAATTGTGTGCAGTCTTTGCTGACCATGACAAGAGTGGGGATTGTTCCTGAGAATCGCAAAATGCGCGAGTTGCGCTTTGTTTCGCGTAACAATCGGCAAGAAACACAAAAACGGAACATGCAATACGCGATGTTCCGTTATTAACGATGGTACGTTGGCAGCGTCGCCCTGAGACGCTGTTTTTACGCCACAACAACTTCCCGGTATGCTTCCCGGCGTATCGCTTCGAAAATTTCCTGGCGATGCACGGCAATGTCGCGCGGGGCTTCGATCCCGATGCGAACCCGGTCGCCGCGCACTTCGACCACCGTGACAACGATGTTGTCGCCAATATGAATTTTTTCGTCCGGATGTCTCGATAATACCAACATGATCACCTCCTGATATTTGTGTGTCTCTTTTTCGTGGAAACCAACTTTGTTCCTTCCATTCAACTGCTGACAACCATTCGGCGGATAAGCAAGTTTCCATTAAGTACGCAGCAACCCGGCGGTGTTTCTTGAGATTGTCAAAAAAAGAAAAAAATTTTCCCGTCCCCCAACCGGAGAATCCTGAGAGATGAAATCAGAGCCGCGAGAGTTATCGAGTGGAACGATCGCTCCGTTACCGTCGCGGTTCCGATTTCGGGGGTGATTCGTCAATTTTGCTTCGTATTTCCTTAAGTAAATCCAGCCATTGGCCAGGATCGTGTCCCTGTTCAAGCAATTTCGTGATTTTCACGAGAGCGTCGTCAAACTTGCGCAGATTGACGTCGTCCTCAATGGATGCCATTGCCCTCAGCCGCGCGTACCTTGAATGTGCCGGTAAAATACATATCATGCCGTCTTTTTCGATTTCAAAACGAGGGGGCGGGCAACCTTCAGCCTCCATCGCGTGAAAAATCGTCGGAATACCTTTTCCTTCCGATTGCGACAAATGCAGTTTGTTAAACAAATAAGCAAACGCCTGATTTCGCCATTTGGGACCGGCCTTTCCCCGGACAAACTTACCTTGATTCACCGCCCAATGCAGAGTCCCCACGGATTCCATCTCAATCCTGTCGGAAAAAACCGTGATGCGGTTGGGCCGGTGAATTTCATAGTCCCGGTGGACAATCGCATTGACAACCGCTTCCTTGACGGCGATTTCCGGGTATTTTTTTTGATTCGGCTTGTCGCTGCCGGCGTCAAAGACGGTGCTGCATTGAAGCTGGAGCAGTCTGATGGCGTCAAGAGCCTGTTGAATGATCGGACCCGCCAGTTCGTGACGTTCCGCGAACGATTCACTCCTGTCTTTGCCGGGATAAATCGACAGGATGGTATAGGCTTCCGTAAAATATCGCGCAATGGATTTTCTTTTGCCGAACAGGAGCAACGCGAAGTTTCTTGGACGCATGACATGATCCAGCTGTAGCCTTCCCATCAGCGGCGGGACAAACTCCGCGATCTGTTCCGTATCGGAAAGAAAATCCTCCGGCGACTGACCGGCGGAGAATCGCCGCATTCCCGCGATTTGCTCCCGAAAATAGGACAAGTCGATGTCATCGATCGTTGCTTCAGGATGAATCTCCTGATCAAATGCCGGCCTTTTGTCTTTTCTTTCCAGCAATTCTCGTAAAAGACCGTTTTTCGCCACAACGGTTTTGTTGTTGTGACGGACATAATACAAATTTGTTTTCCCGTCCAGAAACGTATGCGCTTCGCGGGTTGCATGAATGACAAAAACCAGGATTTTGGTTTGTGGATTCAGCGGATTATCAACGGTTTGAACTTTCAGTTTCATGGAAGGCGAAACTTTTGTCCGGCAATAGTCGGTCACCCGACCTTCGATTTCAGCGAGCTTGTTCGCCGACAGTCCCTGGTAAACGACTTTGGGAAAACCGTATTCGTCTTTGATTTCCTTCGCCCCGCAAACGACATACCCTCCCCCCCCGTTTGCAAGATCATTCGCAAACGCGGAAATGGTTTTCACAATGGATTTTGCAACCTCCGGATCGTCGCCATGCTCTTTCCATTCCACTCGTTCGCTTTCGCGTTTTGAAAGTTCGGCCAGGTCAATTGAATTGTCCATTGGATCTTGCTCATCCCGTCAAAAAGGGTTGCGACCGTGCCATTCTGCGCTCACAACACACCTTTGGTGCTGGGAATGCCGGACTGGCGCGGGTCGGGTTCGACGGCCATGCGGATGGCACGGGCGGCGGCTTTGAAGACAGCCTCAGCGATATGGTGCCCGTTCTCGCCGTAGTGCAACAGCAGGTGCAAATTGCAGCGGGAAGCGTTGGCAAACCCCTGCCAGAATTCGCGCACCAGTTCGAGATCGAAGGCACCAACCGTCGGGGACGGGAACGTCACGCGATACACCAGATAAGGCCGACCGCTGAAATCGACCGCCGAAGTTGCAAGCGTTTCGTCCATCGGGAGCGTAAAATGCCCGTAGCGACGGATGCCCGATTTGCTGCCGAGTGCCAATCCGAAGGCTTCGCCCAGCACAATGCCGACGTCTTCGACCGTGTGGTGCGCGTCAACGTTCAGATCACCGTTTGCCTTCACCGTCAGGTCGATGAGCGAGTGCCCGGCCAGCAGGGTCAACATGTGGTCGAAGAATCCGACGCCGGTCGATAGGTCGGCGCGGCCGGACCCGTCCAAGTTCAGTTCCAGGACAATTTGCGTCTCTTGCGTATGGCGTTCCATTCGAGCGGTTCGTGGCATGTTTCTGGGGGTCACTTTTCTTTCGGCGGTTGCGGCGTCACTTTTTTATTCCAGTTTCCTGCGGTCCAGACCAGGGACTTGTCGTTCTTTTTCTCGGCGGCTGCGGCTTCCAGTTTTTTCAATCGGTCCCCGATGAAGGCGGGGATGCCCTGATCAATCCTGGCACTCGTCAGTGCAAACAGGTCGCGTCCCTGCCTTTCGGTGTTGCACAGGATCAAGGGATATTTGGCGTTGATCCCGGATTCATTATCCACACCTTTCCCAAGGAGTACCGTTTTGACTTTTTTCGCATCCTCAAGGGCACGTTTGTTATTCTCCCCGACGATAATCATGGTATAAAGCGAGTTCTTCATCGCGTTATTGTTCAGGTGAGCAAGATTCATGCCGTTTCCCTTTTTGGCTTCCATCGCATCGGCGGGAATCACCGGCGAAATCAGCGTCAGTGTCTTGGTCTGCTTCGCACCGGCCTGGTCATGGCGGCACCAATGCACGGCAAGGCCGGCCCCCATTTCGGTACCGACGAGGTTCAGTTTCCTGATGTTCAGACGCTCCTGGTTGTTTTCGTTGGCAAGAAAATTCTGCCAAACCTGCAAATCATAAACCATCAAGGCGAAGTCGCGGCCATCGTATTTGTCGATTCGCTGCGCATTGATGAGAGTCGGCGGTTTGTTTTGCAATCTGCCTGCTTCAAGGTCGGCGGACATGCGTTGATATTCGGCCCAACGGGCAGGCAGCCAGGTGTTGGCAAACGGATTTTCCGGGATTGCTTCGATGGGAAAATCAGGGTGATATCGGGGAAAAGGATTGCCAAACTCCTCGACGATAAATTCAACGCTCTTTCCGTGACCGCGAATGTCGGGAACGAGAACGGCCATGCCTTCCTTGAGCAGGGCGGAGAGGATCGGATCGAAGTCGCGGCGGCTTCCGCCCAGACCGTTCAGGAGGACAATCGGCACCGATTCTTTTCCCGCCGCCCCGCGGTAATAGGTTGCCGAGAGGATCATCCCGTCAAACGCCGTAAACAAATCGCCGTGCAATTCTATCGAATCGCCGGGACGCAATGCGTCCAGTGCCTTGTTCAACTCTGTCGGTGATTGGAAGCCGGGATGGGTTTTCCGATCTGTCTTGGGACGGTTGCGAATCTCGGCCAGTCTGGCCGCTTCCTCCGCTTCCATGCGCCGTCGCTGCTCATTTTCCCAAGCCATTCGTTCACGTTCCTCCTCGGCACGCCGGTCCTGTTGGCGTACAAAAGCATTCGTCCTGCTGTTCATCGCGTCTTGACGGGTTGGGGGTCTGATTTGTGCAAAGAGAGACTGATTTCCTGCGACGAGCAGGAAAAGCAGAGCCAAACTCACAATGATCTGTGTGCGGACGGACATGGCAAATTTCTCCTAAACAAATAAGTTTTATGTGTGTATTATAAATCCAGCGGTGTTAACAATTGCCACGAACGGGGCAGGCTGACACTTGGATAATAAATATTATAGAAGAAACCCGCCCTTGTGACAAGAAACTTTCCATTTCTCGCCCGGAAAACCTCAGATTATTATTTTATTCTTGACATTACGCAAAAAAATCGGAAAAAATTGAAAACATTTCGGCAATTTGTCCGTACTTTTCCGTATAATCCCGACATGTCAATCGAGCCAAAAAGATGATTGTGCATGTAACATTTGCCACCTTTCGAGGCATGGCGACTTTTTTTGCAAAATAACTTATCTCAAAAAGGTTGCATGATCTAAAAAATGTCTTACTATATCGTATGACAAATTTTAGCAACAGTTCACAAAGTAGGATTGTAACGCCGGGATGTAACATCGGGGTTCTACCGGGGGGGATAGCTGATATCGTGGCGGCTGCGTTCCAGGAAATCCCGGTCTGCCCGATTCCGGCACGAAATATTGGAAAACGGTCTCATCTGATGGACCCACTCAAATTTACAGATCATTTTAAGGCGATCATTGACCATGCGTTACATCTCTCCGGAGAATTGGACGCCGCAGGCATCCTGATTCTTGTGGAAGGCGAGGTGGACTGGCCGCGATTGCGCAGACTCGTTGGCGAAACCAGGGTTTTGGTTATCGCCACCAAGTCGGTATTTCTTGATGGGGCCAACGAATTTGCGTTTATTCCCATCCACGTCAAAACGGGCGAAGACGAGGCGGTGTATTCCGTGCTGACCCAGGCGATTTTGCGCGCCGTGGCCGACGATGCACTGTCGCCCGGCTCACGAATCATCGCCGTTTACAGCGGTTTCGACCCGATGCACTACGATTCGGTCAGCGTTATCAATCTGGGCGAGCATCTTGACAGGTTGTCGGGGCGCGATTTACGACAACTTGAATCGAAAGTGCCGCTCAAAACGCTCAAAATTGTCGTTGACCTGGCTGTTGAAATTGGCCGTGAGGGCCGAGAAGGCAAGTCTGTCGGCACACTGTTCGTCATCGGCGACACACGCAATGTCCTCATGCAGAGCAAACCGGCGGGCTTCGACCCGATGCGTGGCTACCAGCGGAAAGAGCGGAATCTCAACGACGCCCGCACGCGCGAGGGCATTAAGGAAATCGCCCAACTTGACGGGGCGTTTGTCGTTTCGTCGGACGGAACCTGTGAGGCCGCTTGCCGTTACCTCGATACCACGACGGCCACGATCACACTTTCCAAGGGGCTTGGAGCGCGGCATTGGGCAGGTGCCGCCATCAGCCGCATGACCAATGCACTGGCCATTGTGGTCAGTCAATCGACCGGAACTGTCCGAATTTTCCAAAACGGCGAAGTCGTACTTCGCATCGAATCACGTCACCGCCGCCCGATGGTCTGGCGCGATTTCGATTACGAACCGCCATCGGTAGCGGATTAAAATGCCGTCGCATGGCGGCGCAACTCACTCTTTTTCTGGAATCTTATCATGATTGATCCACGACACAAATTTCTGACACCGGCTTGTGCGTCACTGTTGGTTTTAGCATTACTGGCCGCCTGTCCCATGATGGCGTCGGCGCAGGCACCGCCCATTGATCCGGGGATTGACGCCGCGCTGAAGTTGCATATTGAAAACAGAGACGAAATTTCCGGTGTGGTTGCAGTCGTTGCCCGAAAGGACGGCAATATCCTTAGCCAAAACGTACTCGGCTACGCGGACATTGATGCTGGTCGCGAAATGCGGCCGGACAGCCTTTTCTGGATTGCTTCGATGACCAAACCTTTGACTGCGGCGGCGGTTATGATACTCGTCGATGAGGGCAAAGTTTCGCTTGATGATCCAGTGACGAAATTCATTCCTGCGTTGAAAAACCTGAAGGTCATCGAATCGCAGGAAGACGGGCGGATCGTGTTGGTGCCTCCGGTGCGCGAGGTGACCATCCGCCATTTGCTCAGTCACACGGCAGGATTCGCGTTTTTGTCAGAAATTCAGGGGTTCGGGCTGGACGTGATTCCGATGGAATATGCGGCTCTGCCCTCCGTGACCGGACCGTTGCAGTTTCAGCCGGGCGACAACTCCCTGTACTCGAATCAGGGCATCAACATTGCCGGGCACGTCATCGAAATCGCAAGCGGCATGTCTTACGCCGATTTCCTGCAACAGCGCATCTTCGACCCCCTCGGCATGACCGACTCCACGTTCTGGCCCAATGAACAGCAACTTGATCGTCTTGCCAAATCCTATCGTCACAACGCTTTACAGAAAAAACTCGAAGAAGTGCCGGTCAATTACCTGAATTACCCGCTGGATGATCGGGTACGGCGTCACGCCGAACCGGGAGGAGGGCTCTTTTCAACTGCGGCGGATTGTACGAAATTCTGTCTCATGCTGGCAAACGATGGGGAATGGGAAGGGCAAAGAATTCTCACAAAAGAAGCGGTTGTCGAACTGAAAAAAGACCAGACGGGCGAACTCAAACGCAATTACGGCTTGTGCTTTGACCGAAGCGACAATCATTTCGGTCACGGTGGGGCTTACGGGACGCGAATGGCCGTCGATACGCGGCGAAATATCGTTTCAGTATTTCTGGTGCAGTGTGCCGGCAGTCCAAAATCGGGAAGTGCGATGAACGATTTTAACAAAGCTGTCGATAAATTACTTGAGCATAACCCGTAAGGTGTGGCTGGCTTTCACACAATAGCACAGAATTTGCTTCTGTGTCTTTTCAATTCAAGCATCGTTATACCTTGTTGTTGGAGTAGCAATCACGCATCTTTCAAATGAATTGAGACAATTTTTAATTAGGCTTGTTCGGAAACCCCGCTTTGCGATTTGGCCAAACCACTGTTTCCGAACAAGTCTAATAAAGGACGTGAGTATCGTCCCAAAGGCAATCCGCTCGCAACGAATATGCATGACTTTCCCGATGTGCAACTTGGCAAGGCGATTCCGTATGGTGTTTATGACATCGCGAAAAATGAAGGTTGGGTGAACATTGGCATCAACCATGACACAGCGAAGTTTGCGGTGAACAGCATTCGTCGTTGGTGGATGGAGATGGGCAAACATCGCTTTCCTCAAGCAACGCGATTGTTGATTACGGCGGATGCAGGCGGCAGCAATGGTCATCGGTCACGGTTGTGGAAAGTGGCGTTGCGGGAACTGGCGAATGATTTGCAGTTGGACATTACGGTTTGTCATTTTCCGCCGGGCACGAGCAAGTGGAATAAAATTGAGCATCGGTTGTTTTCGTTCATCAGCCAAAACTGGCGAGGCAAGCCGCTGCTTGATTTGACGACGGTAGTGAACTTGATCAGCCACACAACGACAAGCAAAGGATTGACAGTACGTTGTGCGATTGATGACAACAAATACGAAAAAAGAATCAAAGTCAGCGATGCCGAGCTCAATGCCGGCGGCGTCAAAAAACACGACTTCCACGGCGACTGGAACTATACCATCGAAAAACAAAAAATTGGGTAAGCTATTTATGAGCGCATCCTGTACTATCCTCTCTCAGAACGTGATTTTTAACCAGAACGGATGCTGCCGGTCGTGACGGGTACGAACATCTTCGAGTAAATCGACGAGTTTGCCTTCGAACAAGCCTGTCGCAGAAGTCCGGCGGCCGTTGAGTTGCACTTCGACACGTTCGTCGAAATCGACCAACTCCGGTGAGAGCCAAATCGTTGTTTGTGCCGCAATCGAGTCCAACCGGACCCGGTTTCGTGTGATGTTTGCCTCAATCTGTGGTTTGGTGATGGGGGACGGTCCACCGCTGTCGGGCCAGTCGGTTGGGTTAATCATCCTTGACGCGGGAAATTGGTGACATTCGACCCACCAGAAAAAATTGTCCCAGGGACGCAAGGAGTTGACCTCGAAATTTTTGTTCGGAAATTCCCGACGTTGTCGTCCCATCCAGTCGAACAGGTGCAAAATTTCATCCGAAAAGCCTTCACGTCCGCGGCCAATATAAAAGATTACCGTGCATTGGTAGTTTTCAGCGTTTCCCGCCATCAGATATTTGTTGAAGTTGAAGTAGTTGGTAGTGCGGTTGACCGAACCATCGAGTTCACCGTTGACAAAATACAACGGGACGTACCGTGCATTGAGTGGATAATACCGCGTATATTTCCGCCCCGACGCGACAATCGGCATGACACCCGCCCACAGGTCGGGGTGTGCAATCCCAATGTCCCACGCCGCATCGCCGCCAGTCGAATGTCCCGTCAGAAACACACGGTCCACATCAACAGAAAAATGCCGCAGGACATCGTAGTACGAATACAGCACCGCTCCGTGCGCGGCGGCGGAATAATCATAGCCGCTCGAACCATTGACGTTCCAGTGCGGCGCCATGACGATACAGCCGTGGCGTGTGGCATGTCCGATCCTCTGCTCGTTTCGCCAATCCCCCGCCCACCAGTCGATTTGTTGCTCGGGCGTCTTTTCACCGTGCAGGGTGATGATGAGCGGGTATTTCCGGTTCGGGTCATACTCCGGCGGCAATTGAATGCCATAGCGAAACGGTGGCAAATTGCCAAAAGCGGGCGTTTCAAGCTGATAATACCCCGGCTGATCGGTGGCTGGACGTAGCGAAACGGGATAAACCGGTTTCATCATCGGCAAAATTTTCGCGATGATCTCCAGTGTCCCGGCTTCTTCCGATTCGATTTTTCGCAGTGCCGCATCCCGTTCGGTTGACGTGTCGCTGACAAGATAACTGCGCACGTTGTCCCGCGTTTTGTACATCGAAACGGCCATTGGCAGTGATGTGATAGCCTCGTTTTCGCCGACAAGCCAGCCACTGATCGCCAGTGCGAGTTTCTCATCTGCCGGCATCACATCGTCTTCGAGCATCAATTGCAACGGAGAAAAACGGATGATCGTGTTTTGTGTCAGCTCGGCACGGATTTCGTCCAGGATTGACGAGATTGCGTCCCGCAGTTGTTCCTCTTCGACCAATTCGACGTAACCGTAAAGTGTTTCCAGCAACCGTGTGCGCCATTGTTCGTATTTCGAATCTTCCTCGATCATGTTGCGCACGGCCTGCAAGGTTTCGACGGACGCGTGTTCCGTGGGAAATTCGGCCAAAAACGGCTTGCAAAATTCGTACTGTCCCGACTTGCGCCGCAGCACCAGCTCCTGCCGGAGCTGCTCGGCTTCCAGTTGACCCAGGTTTCGCTGGAGCGGTTGCAGGTCTTGTGTGACGCGTTCATCCGAACCGAATTCTTTCAAAATGGCCGCCAATTCGGCACGGGCTTCACTGTAACGCTCACTTTGAATGTAAAACCGGACGATGCGTTTGCGGCCTTCCAGGTTTTTCGGGTTGATCTGCTTCATCAAAATCTTCGTGATCATGTCTCGCGGAAGACTGCTTGTTGCGATGCGCAAATCCCAAACCATTCCCCGGCTCGCCACAACAACATAGTGCGGGTTGATTTCCGTGATTGTTTGCTCAACCGGAATTTGGCCGTTGAGAATGACAAGACGCCGCCCGAACTCGTCGAACGGCTCGTATTCGGAGAACGCTTGGAAAGGGAGAAGTTGCTTTTGGTCCTTACCGGTTTCCGATGCTGTCCGTCGAATGCGAAAGCGTTCCAGCGTTTCTTCCGTGTCCGTCGTATTGATTTGTTCCCCCGTGGTGCGATACCTTGAGACAAAAATCCGTCGCAAACCGTCATTAATGACAATGATGGGACGCGAACGGGTTGTCGCTGTCTCGGCATCGTCGGCCGATTCATCCACCTGTGCAAGAAAGGCGTGCTGGCCGCGAATGACTCTGCCGTCTTTCATCACAATCTGAGCCTGGCAGGTTCGCTCCGCGCAGAAAAAGATTGCACACAGCGTCAACGGCAAAGCAAACGGGCGAAATAATACGAACATGGGATATTGTAACAAAAACCGAGTCAATGTGCAAAAAAATCAACCCAATGTTACAAGTATAGTATCTGTCAGGGGAAATGGCAATTCATTTTTGAATTGCGGCCATTGTCATCCTGTCACCCCCGTCCCAATGAAAAAATGCGGCTTTCAAATGACAGCCGGGAACTACCTTTGTGGCAGCATTTCACGGGCGAATTGGATGAAGCGATCCATGATTTCCTCCTGTTCCACCGGGTCTCCGCAGGGCAGGGGAAAGGAACCTTCGGCGGTGATCAGCACGACCTGGTACGGCTGTTTCCAGCCGGGGTTCTTTGCAAATCGCGGTCGGCCCGTCAGCAGGCGGTTCGTTTTTCGCGTGGCGGGAATCACGCGAAAGAAAAAATTGAATTTTTTCGCCGATTCACGAGTATGATTTCGGTCGTTTCGCCAGGAAAAAAGAGCCTCGCAACGATGATGCGGCAAAATATTTTTCATCTCCACGGTCCAGCGTCGCCAAAACGGCCAACGCACCATCCGGCTGAACATGATAGACATCAACAGCAGAACCAGCCAAATCACAATGGTAATTGTCACGGCCCCGAATTTTTGCTCCCCGCCCTGGCTTGCGCCGAAATACCATTGCATTGCGTCAACCACCGGTTCGCGCATTTCTTCCGGCAATCGGGGAAAAACGCTTTGTTCCAAATGCGGGGCGAGATATCGCTCAAAACACCGCTCGATTTGTTCCCAGCGATAAATCTGCATTGCCAGATAAACACTGCCGCCGATCACGAGAGTCAACAAGCCGGCGTAAAAGAGCAAAATCGACAGCACGGCCATTCCTGCGGAAAAAACTCCGCCTGACGTTGACACGAGTTTCAGCGTCCCCTGAGTCAGATCGGCACTGACCTCTTCCTCAATTTTGACCATCGAACAACGCCGGAGTGCGTAACTTTTGTTCCGCGTCCGTTTCTTTTTCGCGGCAGGTTCGCCTTTGGCAACCGACTCGTCCCCGCGACGGATGGGCGTCTCGCCGCGATCAAAAGCATAGCGTTTCGCCGAGTCGAACCTGGTGGCGTCGCGTTTCTGTTCGCGTTCCTGCGGTTTGACGATGGTGTTTCGTGTGACGTTTTGCGAACTGAGAGACGCTTCGGTCCGGTCAAACAGGGTCTTGTCATAAGGAACTTCGGCCAGAAAATCGTCAACGGCTTTTTGCAGGGCAAGCATTTTTTCCTTGCCCGGATGCATACAAATCACACCCCGCGTTTTCCGCAGCAGAAAGGGAAATCGCGTTTCGTAATGAAACTCCCAGGAAAGACTATTGTCAATGAGCCGAAAACTTCGGAAATTGGGGGAAATGGCATGAATCCAGGTCACAGGCGGCGGAACGTCGGCGCGGTTGTAAATGCGCTGCTTGTGCCATTGCGCGAAAACGAGATCGCGACGGTAAATCACATGGAGCGTCGCGGCGTCGTAGCGAAGGATGACGCGATTCCTGAAGAAGCAGTAAAACCAGAACATGCCGAAGCAGAGGAGAAAAAAAGCAAGCGGTCCGAAGATCACGCTGAACACCAGGAAAAGGAACACCGACACGATGATGAGGGGGAACAGCATCTCTTGCCGGAAATTTCGCTTCAGTTCAATGACCAGTTGATCCGGCTGACGCCGACAGGAAATGAGGCTGTACATGGGACAAGGTTCCTGGTGCGGGCCGCACTCGCGGGATTCGGGAAAGCGTCGGAGTTTCGTGTCGGGTGTGGGGGGAATCGCAATGGGTTTACCTGCGTATTAAAACAAGCGTTGCTGAGGCTGGTATGGCGGGTAAAATACTCCAATAATCGTAAAAGGATTGGGGGCACGCTTATGCCACTCGAAGGTTGTTCCCAGAAACAGGTAAACATCTCTTTCTTTCACAATCCAATCAAAATATTTTTGTCGCACTTGTTGGACGGCCTTTTCTTGATTGCCGTTTGTCGCTCTGAGACAATTCCAGTAAAGCACTCCGACTTCCCAGTCGATAATCTTCAACGTGCGTTCTTTTCCTGTCACATCTGTCAACCGATAAGAAAAATGATAAGGAACTTTTTCGACAACATTCAATTCCTTTCTGATGTCTTCCGGGGTTTGAAACAGGGTCTGTTGACGGGATTTTGCTTCCAACTTGTCGAGTTTAACTTGCGGCCAATCCGGGGCAGTTTTTTCTATGACAAATTCAAGAATCTCCTGTGGTTTGAAACTTGCCAGCGAAAGATTGATTTGCTCATCTTTGGCTTGTGCAATCAATTCATCCACGTTGGTGAAGACAGGCGAGTTTTCGTGAAAAATCAATTGCCGTCGTTCGTGCCAATCTTTGATTTCTTTGCCCAAGACAATATCATCCGTACAGAGGACCCGGTGACTTTCCGGCCTGAAATCTTTTGCATTGCGCACAAGCGGCAACGACATCCACTGATGCTTTTTATACTGATGTTCATTTTCCAACATGCGAAATGGTACAGGATAAATTCGTATCCAGCGGCCTTCTTCGGTAATACCAGCCGTACAAACGGTTTCCACGTATTTTTCCGATAGAGTCGGATATGTTTTGACGGTAATAAAAACGTTTGTCTGCTTCGTCGTCATCCAAATCACAAATATTTTTTCAGAAATCCTGTTTGATTGGAAATCACTATCGCCAGACGTGTGCGATGACAACACTCCCGATCATTTTCAAAACAAAGTAATGCAGACGGCATTTTTTCCAACAACTTCGCCACGATTTTCATTTGCTCTGTGGCATGGGGCAATATCTCTGATTCATACTCGTCGAATAAATGCTGATAATCCGACTTGGAGTTCAACACTCGACGCATGGAAGCTGGAATACCCAGTTCAGGGAAGTGGAAATAATCGATTTCTGCAACGGACAAGCGACCTGCGAGTTGTTTTTTAGAAAAACCCGGTTTTCTGGAAATCGGATTGCATCTCACGTCAAGAATCTGTTTGATACCCGCATCATTTAATCTGCGCAAAAACGTTTCAAACGACAATCCTTCATAGCCGATTGTGTAAATGACCGTTTTACATTGGACTGCCGTGTTTTTTGTTGCAACGCTTATCATTACTGCCTCCTTGTATCTACGATAATCGAATCAAACAATAAATGCAAGGAAATTGTATGAAATTTAGCGAAATCAATCAAGTGCAATGTGTCAACCTTCCACCATCCCAATCTCTTCTTCCTTCAAATCATACAACTCATCAACCAGGGCGTCAATCTGTTGGTCGGGGACGGCGATGCCGCAGGGTGTAGTCAAATTGAGTGCGCGCGATTTTGGCGAATTCCAGTACGCTTTCCATTGATTTCCGCAGAGCATGGCGCAGAGGGTGGCCAAGTTGTTGACGTGCCGGACACGCCTTATGGAGTGCGTCCGATGTATATTGCCTAAGATACCAAATAGGCGATAGATACCTTGATAACAATGTTCAAGATAAAGCAGAATTGACCCAAAATTTAGGAACA
>WRMR01000031.1 GCA_009776995.1 Planctomycetaceae bacterium
GGGCGGTCGATGTTTCGGCGAGGTACGTCCCCGGCGTCCTGTTCCGGGTCGGGGCGTGGCCCAGCAGGGACCTTTAAAGCCGTATCCCCGCCGGCTCCGTTGACGCGGAAGCGGTTGACACAGTCATTGTGGTTGTCGGATCAATTGCCACTTGGGTCGATGCGTTTTGTAGCGGAATGACAACGGTGGCACCGACAATATCGAGCGGCGTTTCGAGGCGGTATTGTGCCGGAGTTTGCAGATCGACGTATTGCGAAAACCGGCTTTCCCGTGCGTTTCGCGAACCGAAACGCCCACCGCCTTGCCTCTGAAACTGTCGTCCCGCACCGGCTTGTCCTGCTGCCGGACGCCCTTGGGGTGAACGCTCCTGTCGGCCTTGCGGTGCTGAAGCGGGTGATGATTGTTCTGATGAAGTGACTGGAACTGAAGTTGCCGGTGGATCAGTCGATGGCTGACCGGATGATGGTTGATCTGCTAATGGTTGATCTGCGGACTGCCGTCCTGACGCGGGGCGCGTGCGAGTCTGTGTTCCACGAGTCGGCGGCGCATCATCGGGAATGGTCAACGGCGGCGGGGGTTCGGCAGGCGTGGTCGCGCTGAGGTCAGACAAATCTCCCGGCATGTTGCGTGACGTGTTGCCCGGCGAATTACCGGGCAACGGGATGATTGGCAACCCTGCGTCTGCCATGGCATCCGGTATGACATCAGATGCCAGTGCATTATTGGGTCCATTGCCCGGCGCAACATCGGGAGTCGTTGCCGGTTCTGTCTGACGCGTACCACGCCGGGGTGTTTGTCCTTGTGCCCCACCTTGTGCTCCGCCCTGAACCCCGCCACGACCGCCGCGCGGTGACGCGCCGGTTGTACCGCTTGACGTGTCCGGTGGCGGTGCATTCAATTCCTCCGTGCCGTATTGACGGTACAGGATGACGAAATCGGCAATTTCAAGACCGACCCGTTGTGTGAGTTGCGAGTGCAGAAACTGGAGATTCGCGTCGTTCAAGTCGATGCGTGCCGCGCCTCGCGGGTTGGCGTCACGTTCGGCACTGATGACCGTCAACAGGTGACACCACGGAATCCCCGGCGTGACGGCCGACGATCCGGCTGTTGACTGCATCCCGGTTGTCCCGGCGGCGGATGAACCGTAACCCGCCATGCGTGATTCCTGCGAATCGGGCACGAAGTTGAAGTTTTCATCGTCGCCGAACATCAACTGCCGGGTCACGCCGCGCACGAGCAGAAACTCTTCGAGCGTCACCGGCACGGCGTTTCGCGGTTGATACGGCAACCGCTGCTGCGCGTACCACGCGGCTTCGGCTCCGCCGGGCCGCTGCTGATCGTCGGCGTCAATCCAATCGAGAAGGGATTCGGCGATTTGCGCGGTCATGCCGGGCAACTTGCGCAGGGCATTGACGCCGTCGCCGGGATTGGCCGTTTCCCATTCGAGAACCTTGCCAAGGTGCAACTTGCCCGATTCATTGACCAGTCCGTAGCGGATGCCGATCATGCGTCCGCTGTCGAGTTTCGGTGCCACAACGGTCAATCGCGGCGAATGGTTCGTGCTGAACAGATTGCCGTCAATTGCCGCCGCGCAAAACAGCGACGGGTTGTCGTAGGTCCCGCCTGCCCACTGGCGTTCGGTGGGCGAAAGCGTCGCGACGGATTCGATCAGTGCGACGCCGGATTGCGAGATGTACTGCACCTGAATGTCGCGTCCCCGCTGCCGGGCGGAGTCCAGCTCGGAATTCATCAGTGCCATGAATGCGTATCCCGCCAGCGAAAGCAGGGCAATAATGACAATGACGACCAGCAGGATCATGCCGGTCCGGGCGTGTGAGTGCAGAGTGCCGAGCGCAGAGCGCAGAGTATGTGTGTCGGTGGTTCCACCGACCAGTTCCGGGAGTGCTCGATATTCAATATTTTTCATTCGAAACTAATCACGGGTTTTGGTTTGCATTTGCGGTGTTCGTTCACACGTTTCGGCATCGCATATACGCCCCGAAGGAGGCAGGCATTGGGCGTCAGGGATTTGGTTTCAGGGATTTCCGTCCTGAAAGGACGCAATGTCTCTAACCCCCGGCTTTAGCCGGGGGCAGGCGACCATCCCAAGACCTTTATCGCCCCAACGGGGCGTAACTCCATACACTACGGGAAGAACCTGTCATTGATCACGATACCATGTCCTTCCAGCAGTTTACGATATTCCGTGATAAAATCCGTTTGCTTGTGATGCTCACGCTGATTTTTAATGTAATCAACAATCATGTCTTTGTCGCGCCAGGCATAAGTCAAGGCGGCATATCCATCCGCCCAACCGCCGGAAATTTTGGGTTGATTTTCAGCCAATGCGAAGAGCTGGACTTCATTTCACGGACGTAATCCGCAAGTGAGATTGTCGGCGGCAAGTCCGACAGGATATGAATGTGATCTTCCATGCCATTGATTCGCAACAGCATCCCGTTTTTATTTTTAATGATTCCCCAAATGTAACGATACAATTCCTCGCTTTCGGAGAGCGGAAGAGTGTTGGCACTGTTCTTCGTGCGGAACACGATGTGGTAGAGAATCTGGCGAAAACTACTCATCGGTCTTTGCTTCCGGTCTCTGTCACGCCCCGTTGGGGCTTATGTCATTTTTGGGGGCCGTTTACCCCCGGCTAAAGCCGGGGGTTAGAGACATTGCGTCCTTTCAGGACGATTATGACCTTTCAGGACGATTATGACCTTTCAGGACGATTATGACCTTTCGGGATAACTGGCAGGCAATAACCCTGGCCAGACGATTGCATCCCTTCGGGACAACAGGCATGGAATAATCCTTGCAGGACGATTATGTCTCTTTGGGGCGAGTCCCCCGAAAACCCGTACCTCGTAGCCTGAAGTCCGAAGCCCGAAGCCTATATCCTTCATTGAAAATTTTTCCGAATCGTGACTTCGCGGATATTGTTTGTATCCGGGTCGAACACGCGGATTTTGATCTGAATCCCGGTCAGCGGCACGTTGTACGGCGGCGGGCATCGCCACAGGTCAACGTGTTCCATGATGTCGGTGATGCCGTCCAGGTTACTGATCCCCTGAATCTGGTTTCCATTCATGTCTAAAGCTGCACTCGGCGAAAATACAGAATTGATGGTATCCACCAGTTCATTTTCATAGGCGTCGGTCCCGGTGTCATAGACACTGGGCAGGAGGCTGTACTGGATGCCACCTGAAATACTACTGTAACAATTTGCGTTGTGACTACCTGGTGAGGAGTCATTTTCAAAAGTGCCATAAAAACCCTGTGAAACGAACATGTTGCGATAATCCACAGCGGCATATTCTGGAATATGCGCCGCGATAAGGCGGGGGTCGCCTACTTCCCCTCCGTTATTAAAGCCCATGTGACCGAGGTCCACAAATCCAGGTGGCAATTGTTCCCAACGATTCGTGTCTATGTTCCATCGGACATTTTTCGTATCCCATACTTTGATGTCAAAACTAATGACATTGGTCAACAAGACATCGTCATTTTCCCGAACAAGAAAAGTTCCATACGGATCAGTACCAGCAACAAAAATATCAACGTTGTCTCCACTTTTGGGTGTCAAGGAACCACTATTTGATAAATTACTCCAAGGTAATGGTTTATTCCAGAAATCAATGTAAGGGAGCCCCCCAGTGGGAAAATCGGCACATTTTGAGGTACTATCTCCCGAATACAAAAGCACATTTTCAAGTTTATTAAACTTGGATGTGGAGCCGCTTGTCACAATTTGTGTTCCGGCTTGCCAAAGAAAATCCTTGCTTGCTAAGGTACATTCGGCCAAAGTTGGTAATCGCAATTGATACCAGGCGGCATTGTTATGAATACCGTAAGGAAAAGGAAGGGGGTTCGTGATACTTGGATCGTTTGCGTGACCAAAGCGGTTTTCACGTCGTGTCAAGTCGGCAAGTGTATTGGCTTTAATCCGACCGTTTTCATCCAGTCTCACCGAAACATCGAAATGGCGATAAAAACCCTTCCCATCAAACATCGAAGGAGAAAAACTGACTATTTTAGCTTGCAACACTTCGTCCGGAATGATCAACAGAACGCGGCGGTAGAGCGTCGTACCACGGAGGAATAAGCAAATTTCGGCCTCTTTGCTTTCCATGATTTCGCCACCAACCAGTCCGCGATACATGGAATCGCCCGGCGCGCGGGCGGTGAACATGAGAATGTCGTCCATGTCACCAATGGTCGAATCATAATCCGCGTCTGGGTTGATCGCAATGGCGTCAATGTTCCAGCCGTGTGCAATACCGTTTGTGATTTTCAAATTTCCATAATAGGCTCCCAACCCCTCAATAATACAAAAATACCCCTGGGCGTCGTCGAAGCGGAGCGGCGGGGTCAGCGGGGCGGTAATGCAACCGAGGTCGCGTTCGATTTGCAGTTGCACCGTTCGCGCACGGCCGGCGATGATCATCGCGCTTTGCGACCGACTCAGTTCTGCACTCACGTAGGACAAAACCCGGATGGCGGCCAGCATGATGACCGTCATCAGCGCAACCGAAATGAGAATTTCAACAAGCGTCAAACCGCGTCGCTGTGCAGTCTGAGCGTCTTTGCCGCAGGGCGGCGAATAAAAAAAATCATGGCGTGACATGGAGACCTCCCCTTTTGTCTGTATGAATAAAATGCCCTTATCAAAAAACGGAAATTGCAAACCTTTCCTTAATACTATTTGACACAAGCGTTACTGAAAAGTCAAGCAATTATGCTCAAGGTCAGAGGTAAAAGGTAAAAAAAACCAAATTTTACCTTTGTTTTTTTACTTTTTACCTTTATAATGCCGCCATGCGACTCAAATACACACAACGTCCGCCCGTGGTGCAGCTTTCGATGACGTCGATGATCGACGTCATTTTCCTGTTGCTGATTTTTTTCGTCTGCACGGCCAATCTTGAGCGGATCGAAGCCCTTTTGAAGACGGAACTTGCGTCGTCCGGCGTGACAGGTAGCGTTGCTGTGACCCAGCCGGAAGTTTTGCGGCTCGATCATGCCCGTGTCACGATTTCGTACGAAAACGGCCAAGTCGCCTGGCAGGTCGAGGGGCATCACTGCCGGTCATTGCAGGACTTGCAGGCCGTTCTTGTGCAAATTGCCCGGGCAAAAGATGATTTTCCGGTCATGATTTCCTGTGACGAAAACGTACCCGTCGAATCCTGGCTCGACGTTATCGACGCGTGCCGCCAGGTGGGATTGACCAATATTTCGTTTGAATTGATTTCTGAACCATGATTTTATTAAGATTTCCAAGATGACCATGATTTTTACATTGGCAATCAACGACCAAAATAAAACCTTGGCAATCATACACATCTTGTAAAAATCATGGTTCTGACATCATCATGAATGCAATTATCATCATCACAACCACAAAGATCACGGCGATCACCAGCAGTTGCTTGAGCGAAATGCCACCGGGTTCCCGGAGTGCCGGGTTGACGGCTTGGTGGCGCGATTTCAGATGAGCTTCGACTGCCTGTTCCGCGTCAAGCGGCTTCGATCTGTCCCAAACGTAACGGCAATGTCGGCAACCGCCGGGAAAACTCGGAATGAACGCCTCACTGCAAGTCGGACAAATCACGACAAATGGCAAACTTTCGCGGTCATAGTCCCGCTCCGGCAGGCCGTCTTCGTCAAATTCATCTCCGACATCGTCGTTCGCATGACCGCAACCATCATGGTGAACCTCCGGCCTTGTACCGCCCAACAATTCATTCGGCATTTTGCCCATTTTGTGACAGGAACACCCGTGTCCGCCGAGCGGCATGGACGTGTCGCCTTCGCCGAACAACACCGAGCGCGATGCAACTTTGCGGTCGAGTTGACGCTGGTATTCGACCAGCGAGCCACCAAGATCGTCGTCCCAGTATTCCGTGTCGCCGAGTGGGAACAGGTCGTCGGTCGTCTTGCAGAACGGACAGGTGATCGTCAAACGCTTGCCGCAATCGGGACAAGCGGGCCAATACTCCCGTGCTTCGTCGTAGTCCGGCCCCTCGTGGCGGTCATGAAAATTCGTCTCGTCATCCGGAAATTCCCATTCCGGCGGTTGGTAAGGATTGGTCATGGGCAAAAGGAAAGGGGGTTGGTGAAAGGGATGGTTTTTTCCATAATGCTTCCAAGCGGGACATCTGTCAAGGCCGTTGGCTGTCTGGCAGAAATTCTCAATGAATCATGGCGTTCATTCCCACCGCTGCCAGTGCCGCGACAATTCCGAATACTGCGACAAACAACCAAAACAAAATCGTCAGCGGCTCGAATGGCCGCCGTGACCGCAGTCTTGGGTTGCGAAACGTGATGGTTCCGGGCAAATCCTCCATGGCATTCGCGGTATCCTGAGGGACGGAAAACCTGTGATCGGGCGTCGCAATCGAAATCATCGGCGGAACTTCGATAACAATCGGTTCGGCATGACCCGGCAGGCGTACGCTGATCAACTCCTTGGTCGCCGGATTCAAGTCCGTATTCATCTTTTCATGCTCAGGATTCGTCGAACCGCCATGTCCCGGTCTGACTGGTTCTGCGTTTGTCAGGAACGAAAAACGGCTGTATGCATCATAAGGTCGCGCGGTCATAAGCCACCAGACGTACCAGCGCAAGGTCGGTTCCGCCTTGATATGGGATCGTTCTCCGCCGCATCGGGGATCAAGTGCGTAACCGCTTCGCATCTGCCGGGCGAAACGCCGGATAATCACCTCGCGTTTCGCAAATCGCAACCGCAAGGGTAACGGCAAACTGCGACGCAACTTCGACAGCGTGTCGAGCTTCCAATAGGGAAGACGCGTCGCTTCCTCAAAAGTCGAGACAAATTCAAACAGCGATTTCCGGTCAAAGCGGAGCGGCAGTTCCTCGTCAATCGGCTCGACCGGCAATTCAAAGCTGAATCCGCTCTGACTTTCTTCGTCCGGCTTTTGCAATTCGTAAATTTCCGGTTCAAGAGGCACATCCCTGACCGTAGCCAGGTCGATCGCCTCGTCAGGAAAACTCCCATCCGTTTTATCAAGCGGCTGAACGGAAAATTCCAGCAGTTTTTGCAATGTTTCGGCACCCACGACCACGTGGTCCGGGTCATCGGTCAAACCGTGAGTCAAAGAATCTTGTCCCGCCGGCTTGCGGGCGGAATGCCCTCGCTCCCAGGAAGCAAGACTTGCCTGCACTTCCGTCATCGTTTGAAACCGTAATGCCGGGTCTTTGGCCATCATTCGCATGATCACCAAGACCAGTTCCTCCGGCAGGTCCTCGCGAAACATGCGCGGGTCAACCGGTTCCGAGCGCAAATGCGCCATGATCTTTTCGCGGGAATGATTCTTCGGGAACGGCACGGTGCCCGTCACCATCTGGTAGAACGTGCAGCCAAGCGAATAAATGTCCCACTGCGGCGACGGCTTGCACGGATTCAAAATGTGATCCGGGGCCATGTAATCGGCCGTCCCGGCCAGCTTGCCGTATCGCGGATCATCTTTCGCGCGTTCGTCCAAAAAACCGCAAAGACCCAAGTCACCCAATTTCGCCGCACCGGATTCGGTCAGCAGGATATTGGCGGGCTTGACATCCCGATGCACAATTCCCTGACGGTGTAAAAACGCCAGAGCCCCGGCCGCCTGCGAAATGATTCGTGCCGATTGCAAAATCGGCAATTGCACTTCGTTATGGATCAATCGGCGAACATCACCCCCGGCCATGTACTCGAACACGAGATACTCGACGTTGCCATCCTGACCGCAATGGATGAGACGCACGATATTTTTGTGCGAAATCGATTCCTGCAACATTGCCTCACGCAGGAACCGGGTCAAGGCCTCGGGTTGCGCCTGGGGGGATTGAAAAACTTTGATGGCCGCAAGTTCCGGCGTTTTATTCGACCTGGCCAGAAAAACGTGGGCATATCCTCCTTGTCCCAGCGAATCAATGATGTGATATTCACCCAGCGTAAACCGCAACCGTCCTTCGATAAGTTGCGTGATTTGCCAGACATTGAGCCAATCGAGCCGCAACAATTCCCGGGCGAGATACTGCTCCAGCGGCGGAAGACGGCCATATCCCCCGAACTCCTGCAAAACAGCAACGCGTGACCGGTAATCCGCCCGGGATGCGTACTTGATTCGTTTTCGGACACGCAACGATTCCACCAGCCGCTTGAGCTTTTTCATCTCAACCAGCCCGCTCTTTCGCACGTGATCAAAAAACGTTGGCGTCTTTTCCATGGCTCTTGAGTGCAGAGTTCAGAATGCAGAATGAAGAGTTTAGAGTTCAGAGTGGGGAGAACAAGACTCTTCATTCTTCATTCTGCATTCTGCATTCATCATTCTTCAACGGCAGTTCGAGGACAAATCGCGCCCCGCCGCCAGGCGATGTTCCAATGTCGATTCGTCCGCCGTGTTCCTCGAAAATCTTGTGCGTTACGGCCAGTCCCAGCCCGGTGCCGCCACTGCCTTTTTTGTTTGAAAGAAACGGACGGAACAATGAATCACACATTTCCGGCGGGATACCCGGCCCATTGTCATCGACGATCATCCGCACGACTTGCCGGGTTTCAGGTTCCGGGCTTCGGACTTCTGAGTTTGAAGCTGGGAATTGTTTTTCTCCACTCTCCCGCCCATGTCCCGCGACCTGAAGTCCGGAGTCCAAAGCCTGAAGCCCGATCTCCGTCCGAATCACAACACGGCCTTCGCGCAGGGTGACGTCGGCCGTCGGATCGTCATTTGCGGGATGCGTCCGCGCCGCGTCAATGGCATTGGTCACGATGTTCGTCACGGCACGATGAATTTGCTCGGCGTCGAACAGAAAGGACGGAATCCCTTCGCCCGGCAACCATTCCAGTTTGACGCCCAGATCAGACGCGCGACCGTGCATCAACTCGACAACGTCGGCAACGACCGCATTGACGTCGTCCGTTGCAAGGTTCGGCTCGCGCTCCTTGCTGAACGTCAGCATGTCCAACACGAGGTCGGAAATACGGTTCTGATTCTTGTCCACAACCCGCCACCCGCTGGCCACCATTTCGTTGTTCGCGTCGGCCAGTCCCTTTTCGATGAGATAACTGCCGCCGCGAATACCTTGCAGGATATTTTTGATGTGGTGCGACAACACGGCAACGGTTTGCCCGACGGCGGCCAGTCGTTCGGCTTGCACCATGCCGCGATAATAACGTGTGTCTTCGACGGCCAAAGCCGCCTGGTGCGCGATGGCAATCATTAACTTGAGGTGATCGGTCGTCAGATAGCGGGTTTCGTCCGGCTTGAGCGACAAGGCTTCCTGCGGCGTGGTCGTCGTGTCGATGGAAATGACGCCGACAATACTGTAACGTCCCTGCATGGGAACGCATATTGCTTCGCGGATGCCCATGCGGACGATGCTGCCATCGGGTTCCCAGCGTTCGTCCTTTTGCGCGTCACTGGTCAACACGCCCTCGCGATTGGCCAGCACGTAATCGAGGATACGCCGGCTGATTGTCATGCGTTCGTCTTCGGGCGATTCGTTCCGCGTTCGCGTGACACGGGGAACAAGCCGTTCACCTTCCGCGTCAAAGAGCAGGATACAACCGCGGTCAACGCGAACCCATTCAAAAATCAACTCCAGAATACGGGACAAAAGTCGATCAATATCAAGCGTCTGGCTGACAACCAGTGTCGTGTGGTACATCACCTGAAGGTGACTTTTCGCTTTTGCCAGCCAGGAAAACTCCGGCGGCTCGACCATCGGGTTGAATAACCGACTTCCTTCCTCCGGCTTGACCGAATGTAAAATCCGGGCAGATTCCCCGGCGGTGTCCGGTTGGAAATCAATGGCCGCTACCGGACGTTGTGTACGGCGCAACCGATGGTTGGACGTTTTCGTGTAGAGAAAAAGCGTCTTGCCGATTTGTATCTGGTCACCGTTTTCAAGACGTTGCTCGGTGACACGCCGGCTATTGACGAAAACGCCGTTGGAACTGCCCAAATCGACGACCAGATCAACATCGTCCAAACGCCGCACTTCGGCATGACGCCGTGACACTTCGCTGTCGTTGAGTTGTAGCACGTTCGAGGAATCACGCCCGATCGTCACAATACGCTTGAGAAGCTCGTGACGAACCCCCTGGCCTGACCCAAGAATGACAAACAACGACGACACCTTTTCCCTCCTGAAAAAAGAAATTGTACCTGCTTCCGTTAATCCGATCAACAGGGACAACAAACTTATGCTGCCCCGATTTGTTCAGATGAACGACTTAGTCCACCAGAGTTAAAATTGTAGTTTCACACAGAGGCACAAAGTCACAGAGACTTCCATATTCTCCGTGCCTCTGCGCTTTTGTGTGAGAATAACTTTGGGTGTACCTTTAATTTTACGCAGGTTGCGGTAATTTGGGCAATTTTCCGAGTTGTTTGTAGGCCGTCCCGAATCGCGGCCAGCGGCTGGACTTGACGATGCTGCGGAGGGTCAAAATCGATTGGCCGCCGGGGATGCTCCAGCGCATTCCGCTACGGCACATTCGCAAAAAGGGAGCAATGCGACCCGCAATGTTTCACGATGTTTTTGCACACCACTTTTTGTTGCGCTGGTGGCACAATGACCGGGCCGCTGCCAATCGGCCAGCCGTTGTCGCGGAATCGCTTGTATTCCATCAAGTGGGCGTTGTTGCGCAAAAACGTCAGGCATGATGTGAGTGCAAAGTTCAAAACGCAAAGTGATTTTTCTTTCTATATTCTATTTCTACATTCTACACTTTGCGCTTTGAACTCTGAACTTTGCACTCTGAACTTTGAACTTACGTTTGGTGCCGTAATTTCCGGTACTTCACCGTACAGGCTGCAAACGCCGACCATCGCGTTCTTGAAACAACTTGGTGTCTGGCGCGACATCGCATCATCATCTTTCGGCCGTTCCGTTGGACGACCTTTCTTCTTGCCAGGCGTGTTGAGCCGAACATTGGCACCATCCAAACTCACCGCAAACACTTTGGTTTCATGAAGTGGCAACTCCTCTTGCAGGCGGACTTCGTTGAGTAAAACGTCTTCGAGTTGCTCAAGTTGTTCGCCCATTTCATCAACGATGTTTTGAATCGCCGTCCGACTCGGTTGAAACGCGGCGAACTTTTGCAAACACTCTTCCGTGTCCGAAGGCGACATCAACGCGCTCATATAAAGCACGCACTCACGAACTTCCCGCGTCGCAAACTCGCCTTGCATTTCCCAGGCAACATCCAGCGGCACGAAAGTTTGGCCGCCGTTATCCTGCCTACTGCCCACTGTCTACTACCCACTGACCACTGCCTACTGACCACTGAAAAATTTGAACCGGTACGTTTTGCCGTCGAGGACGATGACATCCTCACGACACTCGAACTGCATCAACCACTGCCGGAACGCCTCACGACTTGCCTTTCCTGATGCCTCTTCGATAAGTTTAAACACATTCTCGGCATCGTCGTCGGTCAATTTTTCTCCGATGCTTCCAGCTTTCCAATCCAAAATGAGCTTGACTTTCTGCGTTTCCTGATCGATAATGATGTCTGCCTTCATGGCACGGATTCCTTTTTGTGGGTTGTCATTTGTTGTGCTTCAAACTGTTACAATCCCAAAAATAGAATCTTTTTTCAAGACCAGTTCTCTCCCCACTTGCCAGGGTTACGTAAATTCAAAGTTACACCCATTTCCTCCGTGTGCTGGGGTAAAAAAATCCCCAACAACATAGCAATTATCATGGTTTTAGTCAACTTCAACTTTTAGGCTTGACGCGCTCCACTACGTCACCTTGTGACGCGCAGAAAAGCCGAACCTGGATCGATGCAGGCTATTTCTCAAATATCTCGATTTTCGGCGGTTCGATCGTTTCGAGCAGATGGACGATGATGTCTTCGTTCGACATGCCCTCGGCCTGGGCCTGGAAATTGGCACTGATGCGATGTCGCAACACGGGAATGGCAACAGACTTAATGTCGTCAGTGGCGACGGAGAAGCGGCCGTCCATTGCGGCCATCGCTTTGGCCCCGTTGATGAGAAACTGCCCCGCACGGGGGCCAGCCCCCCAATCGATCAATTCCTGGATCATTTTCGGGGCGGAATCATCACGGGGACGCGTTGCCCGAACCAGCCTCGCGGTATATTGCACAATATATTGACTCACCGCAACGGTTTGCACCAGTTTTTGCAGGTTCGCAATCACTTTGCCTGTCATAATTTTGCGGATTTCCGTCTTTTCCCCGCGTGTCGTGATCGCAAGGATTTTTTCCTCCTCTTCAAGCGACGGATAATCGACCTTAATATTGAACATGAATCGGTCAAGTTGGGCTTCCGGCAACGGATAGGTTCCCTCCTGTTCGATCGGGTTTTGCGTCGCAATCGTAAAGAACGGTTCCGGCAACGGATACGTCGTTTGGCCGACGGTCACTTCGCGTTCCTGCATCGCCTGGAGCAAGGCCGATTGCGTTTTCGGCGGCGTCCGGTTAATCTCATCGGCCAGCAGAATATTGGTAAACAGCGGCCCTTCGACAAACCGGAAACTTCGCCGTCCTGACGCGTCTTCGTCAAGAATCGTGGTGCCCGTGATGTCCGAGGGCATCAGGTCAGGTGTGAATTGAATGCGTTTGAACCCGACGTCAAGAATTTGTGCAATTGTACTGACCATCAGGGTTTTCGCCAAACCAGGCACGCCTTCGAGCAGGCAGTGTCCGCGTGTAAATATCGCCGCGAAAATCTGTCGAATGACGTCCGATTGCCCGACGATCACCTTGTGCAGTTCGTCTTGCATGATGCGGCACTGCTGGCCAAATTCCTGAAGTACCTCGCCGAGATTGCGGACTTTCGGTTGCTGTGGCTGTTGAGGCGATGGTTGGCCGGGTTGTGTGGGACGATTGCTGCTCAAGGAAGACTTCCTGATTTGTCGAAACTGCCGATTTTTTGAACAGAAACAAGATTGTCACCCTCAAGAATACCATTTTTCGCCGAAAATGTCCAGTTCGATTTGCACAATGCAGTACCCGCTGGACAAAAATGGTGGTTTTTCCAATGGCAACCTGGCATACCGGGTAGCGCAGTGAACGGATAGCGCGACAGTATTACAAAAGGGATTTAAGTACGATATTGTCAAAATTTTTCGCCGTAATGTGTTAATTCGACTGCAAATATAACTTTTGTTCTTGACAATTTTCCTGATTTTTTCGTGGGGGCAATATCATTGTTTGAATCCTGTGTTAGAATAGATACGTCGTTTTGGAGTGAAAACCACGTTCAAGTCTTAGTTTTTCCAAGATTTAATGATTGATGTTTCACTTTTTTTGAAAAAAACGCAAATTTTTGTACCGGAAAAAATATTCTGGTGTATAATAAATTGACTGAGTACAATATTCTTAGCGATTCGGTTCTCAATTATTGTATTCTAAATCCTTTGTGCGGTTTGTTTTTTGCACAGGATGACTTTTGATTCCAATCACATTACAACTCTTAATTTGGGAGATTATTATGGCTCGAGGTGGTAAACGAAAAGGTGCCGGACGTCCGAAGGGAACAGGAAAATTTGGCGAGCCGACCAAAGCAATCCGGCTTCCGATTTCCATGATCGACAAGATTATGCTGTTCATCGCTCAAAAAGGGCTGGTGATGCCAATTTACACAACGCATGTTCAAGCGGGTTTTCCTTCCCCGGCGGATGACACGCAACCGGAAATGTTTGACCTGATTGAGCGTCTTGTGCCGAACCCGGCAGCCACGTTCCTCGTTCGCGTACAAGGCGAGTCGATGACCGGGGCGGGAATTTACCCCGATGATATTCTCCTGGTCGATAAAAGCGTCGAGGCCACGCACGAAAATATCGTCCTTGCGGTCGTCGATGGTGAATTTACCGTTAAACGTCTGCTTCGCAAGGACGACCGAATCGAATTGGCCGCAGAGAATCCCAATTACCCGCCGATTCCCATCAACGACGAATCCGAGCTCAACATCTGGGGCGTCGTCAAACAGGTGATCCATCAGGTTTGACAAGTTCATTTTCCGTCGCAGGTTTTCGCGGGAATTTCGTCTTTGTTTTGATATTGTTTTACGACGAACTTTTTGCCATGACTCCCATCATGCCCGTTTTTTGTCATCACCGCACGGATTTCGGCGGCGTTTCGCTTGTCACGCTGGCCGAACAGTTCGGTACGCCGGTATTTGTGTATGACGCTGCGGTGATCCGGCAGCGAATCAGCGAGTTGAAACGGTTTGATGTCGTTCGTTATGCACAAAAAGCCTGCTCCAACATCGCGACCCTGCAACTCATGCGCGGTGAGGGTGTGTTGGTCGATTCTGTCAGCGCGAACGAATTGCGCCGCGCACTGGCCGCCGGATATGCCATCGACGGCGCAATGCCCGATGCCCCTACGCCGATTGTTTATACCGCTGATATTTTCGACCGCGATTCGCTGTCAATGGTTCTCGAAAACAATGTACACGTCAATTGCGGTTCGACGGACATGATCCGGCAGTACGGCGAAGCGTTGCGTAATCCGCAATATTCCGGGAATCGCCGTGACATCACGTTGCGTATCAACCCCGGCTTCGGACACGGCCACAGTCAAAAGACCAACACGGGCGGTCCGCAATCAAAACATGGAATATGGCATGAGCTGATCGAAGAGTGCGTCACACTGGCCGGAAATTACGGACTGACGATCACCGGACTGCATATCCACATCGGTTCGGGCACCGATCTGGAACACCTGGCTCAATGTTGCGGTGTGATGGAAAAATTTGCCGTTCAGGTCGGGCCGACGGTTAGTAACATCAGCACCGGCGGCGGGCTACCGGTGCCGTACCACGCCGATGAATCCTACGCCGATCTTGAGGGATATTTTTCGCTTTGGGATGCCGCTCGCAAGCGGATTGAAAAGCAATTCGGGCATCGCGTGACACTGGAAACCGAACCGGGTCGCTATCTCGTTGCCGAAAGCGGCCTGCTGTTGGCTGAAATCCGTGCCGTCAAACGTCAGGGTGAAAACATGTTTTACCTGCTTGACGCCGGGTTTACGAATCTCGCGAGGCCGGTCATGTACGGGGCGTACCACCCAATTTCCGTTGTCTATCGCCGGTCGGGTGCCGGGTGCCGGGTGCCGGGTGCAGAGGCTGATGAAAAACGTCCTGAATTCTGCTCTCCGAACCCGGAACTCCGAAACCACCTGCCGGAGCAGGATGTGGTAGTCGGCGGTCCGCTTTGCGAGTCGGGCGACATTTTTACGCAGGTGGAAGGCGGTTTCGTCGCGCGGCGCAAGTTGCCCGTCGCGGAAGTCGGTGATTTTCTCGCGATTGAAGTGGCCGGTGCTTACGGCTCAACGATGGGGTCAAATTACAACTCGAAACCACACGCCGCCGAAGTTCTCATTGACCGGGGCGAAGCCCGTCTGATCCGCCGCCGCCAAACATTCGAGCATCTCATTGCCAATGAAATTCCGTTGACTTCGGAATGACAACGGAACCCGCCGGACTTGAAATGACGTGATGTCAAAGGGGACACCATTGGACGGCAGGAAAAAATTCATAAGAACAAAAGGTGAACGGGTGCAATGAGTGTCGGAACGAATTGCGAAATCTCTGCCGCGATGGTGTTGGGAACAAAGAAAACCAGGGACAAGGCGAATAATACAATGGCTCGCAGCATGGGACACCTCAATCATTTACGTTTTGTTCTTCATCTTTGGAACACAAAGGGCGGGCAAGATTTGAAACAGCCGCTTGCATCCCGTCAATTCGGCGTCGGTTTTCACCCAAGGCCACTCACAAATTCTTCGAACGATTGGCAGTCCAAGGTGGTTTTATCATGCAGACAGTATTTGCGCCAAATACAGTCGTTTTGTTGCGTCCTGATATTCTCCGACGGTAGCCTTGAAATCAATCACCCATTCCGCAGCCGATGTAGCACTTCACCGGCGTGATCGACAACGAGGATGCCTTCGTCTTCGCGGTTGCGGAATGAATCAACGTCCAGCGTTTGCCAGTTGCGGTAGTTCAGATTGATTTTTTCGGTCAATTCCTGCGAAATGCCGGTGGCAAGAGTCACAGTGATGCGCGGTTGTTCGATGCCGTTCTCGAATGTTCCGAGTCCGCGCACATGCGTCGAATGGGCAAGTACGCCGCCGGGGACATCGGAAAACTTGTCCCACTGCTTGCGGAAATAATCGCGCACATGATAGCCGACCTGTTCGATGTGCCTGCCGTGCGTGAGGGAAATCTCCCTGACATGCGGGGCAAAAATCACCAGTTCGCCGCCCCCGGCCACAATCGGTTCCAGCTTGTACATGACTTTTCCGGCAGTCCAGAGTTCGTCGTACATCTCCGGTGCAATACCGATGACCAGCTTGTAAGGTTTGTCCTTGTAAACAATGTGGCACTTGTCGGAAAGATCGGCGGCCTTCGACCAGGCTTCGATTGCATCACCGACGAACAACCCGACGAGTGTGCCATCGTTGACGACCATATTGATGTTGAAAACCGGGCGAGGCAGCAGTTTCGCGGCCTCGTTGATAACGCGCCGCACGGGCGTGTCTTTTTTGCCGATGACTTCGAAACAGGTGATGACCGCTCCGAGCCAGTGAAAAAAGTTGATAAATTCGAAATTGCTGATGCCGGGGAAGAAATACTTCAATCCACCGGACACGCCGACCACTTCGTGCGGGTAGGTCGGCCCCAAAATGAGATTGACATCGTAATCGTCGACCATGCGGTTGACGCCGATTTCGACCTCTTCGCGCATCAGACCGTCGGTCGTTTCGGCAATCGTTTCGGCAGAAAGCGTTCCCAATGTTTGGAACGTGTCCGGCTTTTCCCAATGGTGGTTGAAAATACCGATCTCGCGAAAAGTTGTGACACGATCTTCCGGCGTGAGGCCGAGCATCTTGTTGATGGTGGCC
>WRMR01000032.1 GCA_009776995.1 Planctomycetaceae bacterium
AGTTTTGGTTGAGAAATCTCCCGAAGTCCGTCAGCTTTACGCAACCGCTAATGAAATTTTGGGTTACGACATCGCGAAGCTTTGTTCTGATGGCCCGGAAGAAGAGTTGGACACGACGGTCGTAAGCCAGCCGGCCATTTTTCTGACAAGTATTGCCGCGTTGGAAGCGTTGAAAAACGAGTCGCCAGAAGTACTTTTAGCGGCGGAAGCAACAGCGGGTTTGAGCCTCGGCGAATATACCGCACTGGTATTCGCCGGAGTTTTGAGTTTTGAAGACGGATTGAAAATCGTTCAGAAACGTGGACGTGCCATGCAGGATGCTGCGGACACAACGCCAGGCGGCATGGTCAGCATTCTTGGTCTTGAACGTTGCCAAGTCGAAGAGCTTTGCGATAAAGCCCGTGGTAACGGAACGTTACAAATTGCCAATCTTCTCTGTCCCGGTAATATTGTCATTTCCGGCACCAACAACGCCTGCGAAAGGGTAGCGGAACTTGCCACGGAAATGGTGGCTATGAAAGCCGTACCGCTTGCTGTTGCGGGAGCGTTTCATACGCAAATCATGCATTCCGCCGGTATGGTATTGTCAGAAGTTCTGAATAGTATTGATCTTAAAACGCCAAATATCCCCGTGATCAGTAACGTTGACGCCATGCCGCACAGCACCATTGATGAAATTCGTGCGATTTTAGTCAAACAGGTTGTGCAGCCAGTTCTCTGGGAAACTTCAATGCAGTACCTGATCGAACAAGGGTTTGACACGTTTTACGAAGTAGGACCGGGGCGGGTTTTGCGCGGATTGCTCCGACGAATCGAGCGAAAAGCGGTCTGCCACAACGTTGAAGTTGTCTAATACTACTGTAAGTTGTCAAAATTACTGCTGTTTCGTCGAATTTTTGAATCAAGGTCACCTCCAAAAATCCCAGGCAGTTGAGTGTCCACACAAAATTTCTGATTCCACCGGATTAAGTGGCGGGTAAATTTGTAAAAATAGGCAAGTAAAAACGGGAAGTATGTCAAAATAGGTGATTTAATAGGTTTTTTTGACCTGCAATTGCTGACCCCCATGAAAGAGAGAGAAAATAAATGTGCTTGGTACAATGAAACCACAATGGCTCAAGGGACGGAAGTCCTTTATTTCGTGTTGACCGTGATGGAAAAGCAAGCGGTTGCGCACCACACATCCATTGTCTTTCTCGGTCCTTTGATCCTTAGCGAAACATTGGAGTAAGGTTTCCACTGCGATTGACCGGTGCAGTTGTCCGCCCAATGTTGCACTCTGCAAAAAATACTGCATCACCAGGCCTTAGTACCCGGGAAATCCCCCGGAATCACCTGGAACACCACACTGATCCTCCGTTTCCGATTTTAGCGTTTACAGTTTGAGTACATCACTCGTTTACAGTATGTGTCATTCCACGTTTCTTCGAGATAAATCGCTTCCGGTATTCAGCGGGTGAATACCCTTCATGTTTTTGCATTACTTTTCTGAACGCTTCGTAACATCCGAAGCCGGCTAAAAACGTAATTCTCTTGATGGGCAACATCGTCTCTCGAAGCAATCGTTTGGCACGTTCGAGACGGCACAGGTTGATTTCTTCCAGGATCGTTTTCCCAGTTGCTTGTTGAAAACGCCGGAAAAGCGTTCGCTTGGAGGTCTCCAGCACTCTCGCCAGCCACTGGACCGTCAGTGGGAGGTGGCTTTGCGACCATATCATTTGACACGCACGATCCACCAGCGGGTCCGCCAGCAAGAACCCCATTGATTTATGCGAAGGTTTTTCCGGATCAAGCAAGAGGTTGGCATCCTGAGCGGCTGAAACGAAATAAGCCAAAGCTTCTGCAGTGAAAAGTAGCGGCTTTTTTCCATAGACTTCGTCCATTGTTTGCAACAGTGCATCAAATTGCGCACAATACCGTTCAACAGGATCAACGATTCCTATGGCTTGCTGGGGAGACAGGATTCCCGAATCGCTCAATCGATGGAGGTGATCTCCGTTCATCGCGATCCATCGTTCCACCCAACCGGTTCCTGGGGTGGGTCGATACCGGTGCTTCACGCCGGGAAAAAGGATCATCACGCTTCCCGGCCCTACGGAACAACGTCCGCTCGGTTCCGATTCAAATTCACCAACCCCCTCGGATATCAGCACAAGACAAAACTCGGGAAGAACTCTCCCCTTACTCCATTCGTAATGGTAGAGGGAAGGGCCGGGAGTCGGATATTTTTGCAGTGATTCGGCGGCAGAGATGGTGAGACGCCCAAGCGTCGTAACGTAATTGCCCCAAATCTCCAGGAGCGGCGGAACTGACAAATAGCGATAAATATTCGTTTGCATAGATGAGGGGGCTCATTGAGCCAATTGGCACATTTGGTGTGTAATTGTTAACGATCTGCACTGAAACCTTCAGGCAATCCTCTAAGGAAGATTGTACTCCACTTCCCCGTGCGGTTCCAGATGGTGTTCTTGAAAAGCGGTATTATTTGACAGTCAAATCTTTTGAACTCACATAATATATAGACGTAAATAATTAAATTTCAATAATTTAAATCATTGCCACATTTTGTTATTCATTTTGATAATACAAGTGTTGATTGTGAAAAACGGCCTGCCGATCGGGAGCAATGTCCCAGAAATTTTGCCGTGAAACTGTATTTTCAAGGATGGCACGAACCCTGTTGGAATACCCGTATTTTTTTGTTGACATGACCATGAAATATCTCTATAATTCTATCAACAGTCGAGGGAATTGTGGAAAGATACGATTGACAATGGCAGGCCAATCATGTTGTCATCGTTCATGTTTTCCATGAAGTCCCACCTGTTGGCCCGCAAATCATTGTCCACATTTTCTTCCCGGCACCAAAGACATGAGAAATACAACCCCTTCCCATCAAGGCTTGTCACTCGTTTGGGCCATGTCTGTGATCGGCGCATTGTTTTTCATTTTCGGCTTCGTCACGTGGCTTAATGGCTTTCTCGTTCCGTATCTTCGCATCGCGTGCGAGCTGAATAACTTTCAATCGTTCTTCGTGACGTTTGCCTTTTACATTTCTTACGTTATCATGGCTCTTCCCTCAGCGGCAATATTGCATCGCACAGGACTGCGGGACGGGATGATGTACGGTTTGTTTTTGATGGCACTGGGTGCTTCGTTGTTTATTCCTGCGGCGTTGACAAGATACTATCTCCTGTTTTTGCTGGGGTTGTTTGTGATGGGAATGGGCTTGGCAATCCTCCAAACGGCGTCCAACCCGTACATCACGCTGCTGGGTTCGCTTGAATCATCCGCCCGGCGGATCAGCGTGATGGGGATATGCAACAAAAGTGCCGGAATTGTTGCCACATTGTTGTTTGGTTTTATTGCGCTGCAAAATGCCGATGAAATTGTCGCGCGGTTTGCATTGCTTCCGCCGGTGGAAAAAGCGGCGGAGCTTGACGCCCTGGCCGCAAAAGTGATTGTCCCTTACATCATCATCACACTGACGTTCGCCGCTTTGGGTGTGGTTATCCGGTTTGCCCGTCTTCCGGAACCCCGAACCGACGATTCCTCACCAGCCCCTGTAGAGACCGCCCTCCAAAACCGGACGGAGCCGCCGGCATCGGAAAAAAACTCCGTTTTCCAGTTTCCCTATCTGATTTTTGGTGTGATCGCCCTGTTTTGTGACGTCGGACTGGAAATTGTCGCAGGCGATTCGATTATCAGTTTTGGTCGTTCGCTTGGCATTCCGCTTTCCACAGCACGTTTTTTCACGGCCTTCACCATGGTCGCGATGATTTGCGGCTATTCGCTCTGGATTTATCTCATTCCGAGATTCATGTCGCAAGTGACCGGCCTGAAAGGTTGTGCGATGCTGGGAATCGCATTGACCCTGGCAATGTTTTGGATCAGGTCCCCGGCGGTTGCCATTGTGCTGGTTGCGCTGATGGGCTTTGCCAATTCTCTGATATGGCCTGCCGTTTGGCCTCTGGCGATCAAAGGACTCGGCCGCTTGACCGCCATGGGATCGGCACTGTTGATCATAGGCAATCTCGGCGGAGCAATCGTTCCGCTTGCGTTCGGTTCGCTACTGGATTACACGGAGCATCACTCGTTGTATCCCGGATATGCCTACGTCGTTATGCTACCTTGTTACGTTTATATCGCGTTTTACGCCTTTTGGGGACATCGTATCACCTGCTGGAAGCGAAAATCCTCCGGGGCAAAACACTAATCGTCCACGACAAAACACTTTGAACCATGATTCGATTACAAGCAAGTGTTTCCAAAGGCTGGCTTCACGCCAATGCGGGCTTTCAATTTCCCGAAAAGTATTATCTTGATCCGCTCTTCCGGTACGAACAGGACCGCAAAATCGACGCGTATTTAAGAACGCGTTTTCCTTCGACGCCCCTGTATAATATGGAAGACAATCTTGTTCAACAGGATTATGTTGTACCAAATCAAGTGCTTTTCGATGCCATGCAGCCGAATTTGCTTGTCGCTGCGCTTCTCGGGGCTTCCTTTCATTTCGATAACGGCCTCGACCCCGACGTCAACGGTGCGCCGCTTGCAGAGATTCATTCCGCAGACGAGCTTCCTTCACCCGAGCGTCTCCTGGACCATCCTCTGCTGGATGATTTTCGAAAACGGTTTGCCGAATTGAGCAGGGAACGTCCCGATTTGAGACCGATTCCTCCATTTTTCTGGGACACTTCGGGGCGCGGAACGATTCACGGTATTATTACCACATCATTCAAATTGGTTGGCCAAAATATTTTCCTTTTGATGAGCGACAGGAAGGAACTGGTTCACGCGATTCACCGTTGGATCGTCGATTGTTACACGGTGCTGCTTCGTCATTTTTCGGAGGCCGGTCGCTTGCCCATCACTTCAGTCCATGTCGGGGAATGCTCAGGAATCATGCTTTCTCCGTCCAAGTTCGAGGAATTTGTCGTTCCTTATCTCACCTTGCTTGGGCGGGAGTTCGGGGCACTTCGACTCCATTCCTGCGGTAATTCCGACCGTTTGCTTCCCGCCATGGCCCGGGTGGAGAACGTCCGCATCCTTGATGTCGGATCGGGAACCTCCCTGGCAAAAATACGCGGCTTGTTCGGGCCGTCCATGGAAATCAACACCTTTCCCGCATTGCAACTGCTTCGGCGCGGGATGGATCGCGAAGCCGTACTTGAGTGGTATGACAAAATACGAGAAGACAATGCCGGTGGACCGCTCCAAATCGCGTTCCATCTTGAAGAAGATTATGATCTGGAGAATTGTCTGGCAATTCACGAGGCCGTCCAAAATGATCAGGCGGCACCGTGTTCCGCAACAATACCAGCCGTCACTGAAGGTACTTTAGTTAATGTCTGTGTTACCAATATTTGAATCACGCGATTTGAAACAATCTCGTGACTTTAACAAACACATTTTAAGGAGCTTTATGATGAAAGTTTACAACAATGTTAAAATGGGGGGGGGCAACATAAAAGCCTTTACCCTCGTGGAACTTCTCGTGGTCATTGCGATCATCGGCATTTTGATCGCCCTGCTGTTGCCCGCCGTTCAAGCGGCGCGTGAGGCGGCGCGACGCATGAAATGCTCCAATAACTTCAAGCAGTGGGGGTTGGCCATGCACAATTACCACGACGCCTTCAACGCGATTCCCGCCGCCAAAGCATGGGCGGGATCGGGGCCGGAATTGACCTCTTTTTGGGGAAATTTCAGCGCGAACGCGGCTTTGCTACCGTTTATGGAACAGACAGCAATTGCCGAATTTTTGGCCGGTCCGATTCCATCCCAAGGAGGACATGGAACCGACCCCAGCCATATTTATGCGCAAAATATTTCCGTCCTTTTGTGTCCTTCCGACGGAAAAACGTCCCCCGGTGCGCGAAATATCGCCCGTACGAACATCGTTGTTTCGCACGGTGATGGAATGTGGCACAAAAATCTGACAACGAATGAAGCACGGTATTGGGTGACGCCCAATTTGGGCTCACGCGGGGTATTCCATACCGCTTCACCAACCTTTTTCGACGGAGACAAATCCATGAATGGTTCTTGGAAGTCTTTTGGGGCAGTCACGGACGGAACGAGCAATACCGCTGCAGCCAGTGAAATTGTCACAGCTGAGGAAGCGGTTTCACGGGAAATCAAAGGGGGAATGGTCATTCGGTCGCAAATTTACGTTGGTGTGGAAGGTGTGCCGGCGGGTTGTTTCAACATCGCCGATCCGACCAACCCTTCATTGGCATCAGGAACGGCGGCAGACTTCAGCAGTAACGCACGCGGGCATTCTTATTTGAACGGACATTTGCTCCTTTCAGGTTTCACGACGTTGACTCCCCCGAATTCTCCCGCATGCGTCATTTCCAACCAAGCGATGGGGTGGGGAATTTTGCCTCCGACCAGCAACCATACAGGAGGAGTGAACCTGCTTCGGGTGGATGGAAGCGTCTCCTTCATCAGTGACACTGTTGACACCGGCACATTGTCTGCTCCCCAAGTTGACAGTGGGCGAAGCCCATACGGGGCGTGGGGAGCCCTCGGCACACCCGGCGGCGGAGAAACGACATCGTTGTAGTGCCCTGTAAAAATTTCAACTTGGGATATGGCGTTTCAAGGCACGGTGGTCACGACGTGACCGCCGTGGTTTGCCCGGAAATTTGACCTTGCCAACCATCCCAATTTTTAGTTTCATTTTTGCTGCGTGAACGGTTCGGCACCCGGACCGGCTCTTGGGAAGATATTTCACAAAGCGTTGGGGTGAGATGATCCGTTTTCGCAAATTTCCGGCTGTAATATTCCCCTTTTACACCAATCCGAACAAATCATGGATCACTTACGAAAATTCAATCGAAAGATTCCTTGTTGGTTTCTTCTCTTGCCGGGTCTTTTCTGTATGACCGCTTGCCGTAACGAGCCTCGTCCGGACGGTCTGCCGAAATTGTACCCCGCAACGCTCACGTTCACTCAGGAAGATCAACCCCTGGCCGAAGCCCAAGTGGTTCTCGTTCCTCAGGACAAGGCTCTAGCCAAGTGGGTGGTTGGGGGCATCACCGACGCCAAAGGAGTGCTTCGTGTGAAAACTCACGGAAAGTTTTCCGGAGCACCGCTCGGCAAATACAAAATGACCGTATCCAAAACAGAGATTGACCAGGAGGAAACGGTTCGCAGAGGCAATGTCGATGCGAATATCACACGTTTCGTCGATCTGGTTGACGCCAAGTTCCAGACCGTTGAATTGTCCCCTTTGGAGATCGAAATCACGACCGGCAAAAATGCCTCGGTGTTCGATCTCGGTCAACCCGTGAGAACCCCGGTTCCACTGCCTTCCATATAAAAAACGCCGGAAGTCATTCCCGGCGTTTTTCGAGGCGGCATCATCCTCGATGAACGCTTGAAATTTTTGTATGTCACTTTGATAACTCCCAAATTACAAATTAAGGATCGAATGCCATGAAAAGAAGAGACTTTTTGAAAATGTCATCCCAGGGGGTTCTGGGAACGTCGATGCTCCTTTCAGGGAGCATGGCTGTTTCCGCCCAGGACACTCCCAACGTCAAGAAAACCCGTGTCGCGATGATCGGCGTGGGCGGGCGCGGCCAAGGCCATACCCATACCTTATCCTCGCTCTTTCCCGATGTGGAAATTGTCGCCGTTTGCGACCTGTACAAAGACCGCGCCGTATCCGCTGCCGCCGTCTGCGCGAAAAATCAAACCCTGGAGCCGAAAATCTATGCCGATGGTCCCGATCGTTGGAAGGAATTGCTGGAAAAAGAAACGCTGGACGCGGTGATTATTTCCACGTATTGGGATTCTCACGCCGCCATCAGTGAGGCGGCACTCAAAAAAGGGATTTATGTCGGTTGCGAGGTTCCCATTGCATTGAGCGTGGACGAATGCTGGAAACTGGTCGAAGCCTCGGAAAAGTACAAAACTCCCTGCATGATGCTGGAAAACTGGAGTTTTCGGCAAGACAACCTCGCCCTCCTGAACATGATTCGGGCGGGATTGTTCGGCGACATGATCCATTCTCACTGTGCCCATTCCCACGATTGCATCGATCATTGGTTCTTTTCATCAAATGATGGAAAAGACCGCTGGCCCGCCGAGTATCTTCGGAAATACAACAGGGACTACTATCCGACACACAGCCTTGGTCCGGTTCTGAGTTGGCTCGACATCAATGTCGGCGACCGTTTCACTGAAATTTATTCGACGGCTTCCGCCTCTCTTGGCATCAATGCCATGATGAAACGAAAGTTCGGCCCCGATCATCCCAGTGCCACGGAGACATTCAAGCAAGGCGACATCGTCACGTCAACATTGAAAACGGCAATGGGCAAAACCGTCGTGATCAATCTGGACATGCAGTTGCCGCGGCCGTATTCCAATCGCTGGCTGGTTCAGGGAACCCTGGGGGTTTATGATGAGGAAAAAGGATCCATTTATCTTACGGGGCAATCTCCAAAATATCACGAATGGGAACCGTGGACACCCTACCAGGAAAAGTACAATCACCAATACTGGAAGAGTGCGGCTCAAGGCGGTCATGGCGGAACGGATTATATTGAATTACGCTTGTTGATGGATTCCGTTCAAAACAAATCGGAAGCCCCGCTGGATGTTTATGATTCCGTCGTGATGAGCGCGGTGGTCGAACTATCCGGGTTATCCATCGCGAAAAACCAACCTGTCGAGTTCCCTGATTTTACGAAAGGGGCGTGGAAAACCCGCAAACCTTATTTCGGCGTTACAGGATAACCGCCGTGCTTGGGGGCTTGAGGGAGTCCTAATGCACTCCATGACTCCAATCGAATGGAAAAAGTGTTCATTCCTGTGTCCGGTTTGAACTTGAATCCCTCAAGCTTCAAGCCTGTTGTCAAGCTTGTCACAATCACTCGCCGCGAGATGGTGACGGGTGGCAGGGTATCCGGTTTGAGCGTGTTCGTGTTCGCTGTGGCCGCCTTCCTTTTCACAGAGATGGGAACCATCGCGCCGTCCATCCACTTGAACAACGTTTGGGCGTCGATGGTGCCGAAGCCATATGCAACGGGCGGAAAGCGTATGATTCAATGGAAAAAGGCTGGTGAGATGGACTGGTTATTTTTCCGGAATTCATTTGGGCCGACGCCAAACCGATTGGCAAACAGTTGGGTAAAATGCGGAACACTGCTGAAACCGACTTGTCGGGCCACATTGGCCAATGTCAATCGCGTTACCATCAACAGTTCTCTGGCACGTTGCAGTTGAGCATTGACGATTTCTTCATGTGGTGTTTTGCCGAGACTTGCAAAAAACCTTCGCTCAAGTGTTCTCCTTGAAATATTCAACTGCCGGGCGATGTGGTCGATGGGTGCGATCTATTGGTATCAATTCAATGCCTGGCATTGGGATAACGGCAGGGATTATAAATGTAATGCCGGGCCGTTTACCCGTTCCACCACGACAGGTGTTCCGGATGCCTGGGATGACGCCACGTTTGTCGGATGGAAATGCGGTCCTTCCATTTCACGCTGGAGTGATGGAACATCGAATCAAATCCTTTACGGTGAAAAGCATGTTCCCAGCGGAAAAGTGGGGGTTTGCGACAGTTCCATTGGTGCGGATGGCAGAGATAATCGCTGGGATTGTACCTGGATGCATGGCTCCTATACCCCTCTTTGTTTCAACTCCCATTCCCGGGGGTTGGCGTGGAATGATCCCGAGGATACCCATGAGACATTCAGTGTCCCGTTGTCTCGCGGTCCCAATGACACTTCGTCCAATGTGAATTGGGACAACTTCGGAAGTGCTCACCCGTCCACAGTCAATTTTCTGGTTGGCGATGGTTCTGTCCACAGTTTCGGTGTCACCACGGACACTTACGTTTTAGTTTGTCTGGGAAGAGTGAATGATGGTAATGCCGTTTCCCTTCCTTAAGTTTCCATCTCCCTGTTATCGTAGAAATGGCCTGACCATGAAACATTGTCTTTATTTGATCATCTTGAGTCCTCTTGTGTTCCTGACATTCGGGTGCAACAACAATGTCAAGGTTGTCGGCACGGTCAAATACAGTGGCGACGGATCTCTCGTGAACTCCGGGGAAATTGTTTTTTCTGACGGGGCAAACAGTGCAAGAGGAAGCATTAAAGACGGTCGTTATTCGGTTGGATTGCTGAAAGACGGGCAAGGAATACCAAAAGGAACTTATCAAGTCACTGCGGAGAGTACTCGTCCGTCCCTTGGAGGACAACCCACCGAATCCTTTTCCATGCCGAAACCATTGACGGTGGATGTTCAAAAAAGCATGGAACTCGATATTGTTGTTGACAAACTTAAACCGTTGGAGTTGCCATCGAATACCCCGCCAAACCGGCGTTAGGCTTTCTCCGGAAGTTTCAGTATCGGCAGGCGGTTCACGGCGTGACCACCGCCCCACTGTTGTTGGATGGCGGTGGTCTGACGAAAAACCACGTCGTTTCCGCTCTGCCAAGAACATTAATATATGCACGAACCGTGATGAACGACACAGCAGGCATGTCGCAAAAACGACTGTTTCGTTGTTGACAAAAGAAGGATTCTTGTGAAAAATAGACTTTGTGTAACTATTCAGTGGAATGAGAGCTAAAATACCGGTTTTCGCAAACATTCGAATGAAATGATACCAATTTTGTGTGTGTGCCAAGAACAATTTTTTGAAAGGGCTTGATTATGAAAAAAGCTAATCTTGTTAAAATGGGGGGGGGCAACATGCTCGCTTTTACCCTCGTTGAGCTTCTCGTCGTCATCGCGATCATCGGAATTTTGATTGCTCTGCTTTTGCCCGCCGTTCAAGCGGCGCGGGAAGCGGCACGGCGGATGCAATGCACCAATAACCTGAAACAAATCGGGCTTGCCGTGCATAACTTCCATGATTCACGACGCGGATTGCCACCCTCAATTATCTGCCAGTGGCGTATGAGTTTGTTTCCTTTACTGTTTCCCTATATGGAACAACAACCTCTGTGGGATATGATTCTGACCAAACAGGATATTTATGGCGACACATCCGACCGAAAATTCGTGACAGGGGGCGGTTGGTGGATGGAAGTCTGGGACAATGGCGTGAGCAACACATTTTTGACTGCCGAAGACCGCAGGCAAACCGGCAGCGTGCGAACTTATCATTGCCCGACCCGGGGGCGTTCGGCTCCTGCGATTGCCGATCCTCCGTCCGGGATTCGTTGGGATAACGCAGGCCCCCAAGGCGATTATGCCTTCGTGGGGCGCAAAGACAGCCGTGCCGGTGACACAACCGAATGGTGGCAATTTGCAAACTCGGGTAACACAAACCCTCATGGCCAAAACCTTTCAAGCCCATTCCGGATTGCCAATTCCGATGTGGATTTAGGCGCGCAAGGTGGTGGGAAACTGACCACCTGGACACCCCGAGATACCATGGCCTGGTGGTCGGATGGAACATCCAATCAGCTTTGTATCGGTGAAAAACACTTTCCACTGTCATGGCCTATTGGAAGGTGTAACAATGCCAATGACAATAACCAGAGTCATCTTGCCGACTGTAGTTATTTGACGGCTCAACCCAATGGTGGTGGTGTTGTTTTTGTTTCCCGAACTTTCGATGATGGCCGATTCATTGCCAAGGGAAATGAAGAAATCGGGCTTGCGGACGGCGGTGTATCCTACTTCGGAAGCCCACATACCGGAGTCTGCAATTTTCTTGTCGGCGATGGTTCGGTTCATGGAATCAGTTCAACAGCTTCCGGAGATTTACTACGAAACCTCTCCAGTACTCGTGATGGGAATGCTGTGTCCATTCCATAATCTGAAAATTTGCTTTTCCAAAGGCACAAGGACCAGAACTCAAACCGGTGGCAAGTTTGTGCCTTGGAAAGCTGACATGAATTTTCAACATTTTTCGCATCTTCGATTGGGCGTATTGAAAAAGAAAGTCGGTATGGGTTCAATGACAAACTGTTTGCGTTTTTTATTTCCGGGCATGTTCTTTTTTATTGTGGGATGTGGCCAAACGCCGCTCAAAGGCACGGTTACGTTTGAGGATGGTCAACCGCTCATAACGGGGATGGTGGTTTTTGATGATGCTTCATCCTTGTCGCGTGCCCCGATTCAGCCCGATGGAACTTTTGTTGTTGGCACCAACAAGGCAAAGGACGGCATTCCACCGGGTACGTATCGCGTTTACATCTCCGGGGCGGTTGAGATGCTTGACAATCCCGAAGGCCGTTTTCCACCCCCGTCACGGCCGTTAATCCATCCCAAGTATACTTCTGCCGAAACATCCGGATTGTCAATAACGGTTGACAAATCGACAAAAAAGTGGGATATTACAGTGGAACCACCGAATTGATCCCATCTCTGTCTTTTTGTTGCGACATGATCGCATCAAATGTCAATGTATTTGAGTTTTTTACCAAGATGAATCGTAATTTTTCCGATCTTTCCCGTTTGATCGACGTGAGTGCGGTTCGGGCAAACAGCACCGAAGACGAAGTGCGGCAAACGCTCCAAACGGCTGTGGAATACGGTTGCATGGCCGTTTTTTCACTGCCGTGTTTCACTCCTTTCTTGAGTGAATTGATGATGGAAATCCCGCATACCGAACATCGTCCTGTCCTGGGAGGGACGGTTGGTTTTCCCGGCGGCGGGGAAATGACAAGCATGAAAGCGGCCCAGGCTCGCGAACTGGTCCATTGCGGTTGCCGCGAACTCGATATGGTCATCAATGTCGGCTTTATAAAATCCGGCTTGTATGATAAAACACGAGACGATATCCTAGCGGTAAAACAGGCCATCGGAAACGTTTCGTTGAAGGTCATTCTCGAATGTCATTATCTTTCGGATGATGAAATCCGCCATGCAGCGGAGTTGGCTGTCGAAGCCGGCGCCGATTGGGTCAAAACATCGACCGGTTGGGCTCCAACCGGTGCCACCCTGGAAAACGTCGCGCTCATCACAAGAACGATCGGCCATTCCGCCCGCGTGAAAGCCGCCGGGGGAATCAGAAATTTGGCCACCTTGCTCAAAATGATCGATTTGGGCGTGGAACGTTTTGGTATCGGCAGCCACACCGTGGTTGCTGTTTTTGAAGAGTATGCACGTTCCCGGAAATTGGAGCAGGAACCGCATTACGTCGCATGACATTTAATACCACAGGAAGCAGGGAAAAACATGAGAACAATCATCACCACCATAACCATTGTTACGTTGTTGACGGCAATGGTCTTTCCAGTTCGGGCACAGGAACTCGTGTTTGATTTTGAATCGCGTGATTTGGCACGGGAAGGCTGGGTGATTCGTGAAGGAGAGAACTCAAAGCCGGTCGGAAACCGGACGGTCGAGTTTCACAACAACTCGGTGTCCTACGACAAGCATGGTGAGTTTTATCTCACGACGCTTGAAACATCGGCACACGACAACCCGACCGACGACACGCTTTGCGTAATCGAATCGCCGGTGTTTGTTCTCAAGAGCAACACGGCAAGGCTGCTTGTCGGCGGCGGCAGGCACGCGGAAACCTACGTCGCCCTCTGCCTGTTTAAGGAGGACGGCGACGCGGAACCGGTGTTGTTTGCCCGGGGACGTGAAAACCAGAAACTCGACGAGGTCACCTGGGATACATCGTCTTACGTCGGAAAGCCTGTGTTTGTGCAGGTCGTTGACCAAAAACAAGGTCCCTGGGGACACATTCGCATGGACTGGTTCCGGGCGGAAGGCACCGTCGATGAAAAGCTGACCGCACTGCGTGGTGAGTTTTACGCTCAAAAAGCCTTGCGCGAAGCGGAAACCCGGCGCAAACAACGGGAAACCGCCCGACAAAATCTGCTTGTGCAGGCGCAACCGGTTTTGTACGTCGTCCGGGAACAGTATGTGCCCGACCATCACAATACGGAAACGATGTTTCAAACGGACGAAATCAACACGGGCAGCTTTCGCGGCGGCGGTTCGCTTCGTGTATGGAACCCCATTGATGATTCAGTCACCGTGTTGCTGGATGTGCCGCAGGGTATTGTGCGTGATCCCTGTCTGAGCTTCGACGCAACCAAAGTGCTTGTTTCGCTGCGCCGCAACATTGAGGACGATTATCACATTTACGAATACACGCTTGACCCGGCGGGCAACGAACCGCTTCGCGTGACCCCGGAAACGCAACTTGCCGGCACACCGCTGACGCAACTCACGTTCATGCCCGGAGTGAGCGACATCGATCCGATTTATCTGCCGAACGGCGAAATCATGTTTTCTTCTTCGCGCGAGCCGAAATACTGCATGTGCAACCGTCATATCATGTGCAATCTCCATACGATGAACGGCGACGGTTCGAACATTCAACAAGTCGGCAAAAGCACGCTGTTCGAGGGACACGCATCGCTGACGCCGTCGGGCCGCATTCTTTACGACCGTTGGGAATACGTTGACCGGAATTTCGGCGACGCCCAAGGCGTTTGGCTCACGAACCCGGACGGCACGAATCACGCGATTTTCTGGGGGAACAACACACCTTCGCCCGGCGGAGTGGTTGACGCGCAAATTTTGCCCGGCGAAGAGTCGATGATGATTTGCACCTTTACGTCGTGTCACGACCGCCCGTGGGGTGCCATTGCGCTGGTGGACCGCCGGCTCGGACTGGACGGCAAGGAACCGGTCGTGCAAACCTGGCCCGCCGATGCGATGCACCTGATCGACGTCGGCAATTACGACACATTTGTCGGGGTCCGGCAGAAATTTGAAGACCCCTTTGCGCTGTCGGGCGAATGGTTTCTTGCTTCCGGGATGACCGGTCGCGGCGAGGAAATGGGCATTTACCTGCTCGGGCGTGATGGTTCCATGACACTCCTGCACAAGGGTGACGACGAACCGGGTTGCTTCGACCCGATCCCGATCAAGGCGACGACTCCGCCGCCGGTTATCGCAAGCAATATCGATCTGGCCGACGACAAGGGTTACTTTTACGTGTCCAACGTGTATGAGGGCTTCGGGATGGATAAGGTCAAGCCGGGAACAATCAAATCACTGCGTGTTGTTGAATCGCCGGAAAAACGCTTCTGGACCGACACCGCTTGGGATAACGGGACTGGCACCCAGGCTCCCGGCATGACCTGGGACGATTTCAACAACAAGCGGATCCTCGGCACGGTCGATGTCGAGGACGACGGCAGCGCGTATTTTGAAGTGCCCGCCGACACCTTTCTTTACCTGCAATTGCTCGACGAAAACGGCATGATGGTGCAGTCGATGCGCAGCGGCATGATCGCGCGTCCCGGCGAAATGAACGGTTGTGTCGGCTGTCACGAAAACCGGCTGGCAACATTTCCGCCCATTACCCAAACACCAAATGCGATGATGAAACCGCCGCAAAAACTTCGCCCGTGGTACGGCGAATCGCGGCTGTTCAGTTATGTTGCCGAAGTGCAGCCGATGTTCGACAAGTATTGCGTCGCGTGCCACGATTACGGCAAGGTGGAGGGAACGCAAAAGCCAAACCTGGCCGGTGATCTCAATCTGTTGTTTAACACGTCTTATGTCGAGTTGCGCGACAAGAAATTGGTCGTTGTCCCCGGCGCAGGACACATCAAAAACTTGAGCCATATACTTGGGGCTCGCACCAAAGCCGGCTTGCCCGGGTGTTGTTGAACGGCCACCCCGACCCGAAAATCGACGCGGACAGGAAGCAACGCGGCATTTTCGTTGACATGGCAACCGACCCGGAAGCCATTGACCGCGTATTGACCTGGATCGACATCAATGCTCCGTATTTTCCGACGTATGCCAGCGCGTACCCGAAAAACCGATTCGGCCGCAGTCCGCTGGACGATGCGGCGTTGCGGCGGTTGTCGCAACTTTGTGGCACCGGAGATTTGAAATGGGCCGTTTCGTTCGACCGCCCGGAAATCAGCCCATGTTTGGCCAGGTGGTCAACACCGGAACAGCAACAGTCGCCGGAGTACAGGGAAGCTCTTGCGATCATCAAACAAGGCCAGACGGCACTGGCAAAAACCTCCCGCGGCGAAGACCCGGACTTCGAGCCGGTCATCGCGCGGGAGAAATCGTTGCAGGACAAGTATGACCGTCTGCGCGAAACGGAACGAACCATGCGAGCGGCGATTCTGTCCGGCAACCGGCTGTATGACTTTGGAAAGAATTGAACGACTTGTTTTTTCGTAGCCACTAACGCGACGACACGACCTGTTCCAGCGGCGGCATGGGACAACCGCGTCACCCAGGAACACATGGAAGGAACAATATGACCGATACACCATTGAAACCATTGCCCGATTCCGCATCGGAAAACGTTCCCCGGCGCATGGTGCGCCCATTGACCACGCGGCTGCTCATTGCGCTGGTTGCCGCACTGATCGTCACGGGTTGCGCCTTCTGGTCGGGATATACAACGCTTCGTGGCCCGGAAGGTTGGGTCGGGCTGAGAAGATATGTCCCCATGTATATTGTATCTATCCAACAAGACCTGACCAAGTACCACGAAGAGCATGAGGCTTATCCCGAAACGCTTCGTGAAATGTATGAAGAGGAATCGGCGAAAGACAATCGTATGCTGACGGATGAAGACTACAATCGTCGCATAACAGTCTATCGGCATCCTGTGGAGTATGAACGCACGGACTCTGGCTGGCAAATCACCGATTTCGGTGCCGACGGCAAACCGGGCGGCGTTGGACTGGACGCCGATCTGGTCATTACCTGTGAGATGGACCGTGATCAGATATTCAGCGAAGCCAGGAATAAAAAATTTCATGCCACATTCGAGCAAGTACAAACTGCCAGGAACGATGCGGATTTGGGAAGCTTGTTTATTGAAAGCCTTGTTTTGGGAATCGTTGCTTTTTGTTGTACATTGCGAGCCGTCAACGAGTCGAAAGAGAATCACATTGTA
>WRMR01000033.1 GCA_009776995.1 Planctomycetaceae bacterium
TTCGGTCATGTAACCGGCCCCGGTGTCGCGTTCGTAGAGGAAGAATCGTGGCGTTGTCTCGCCCCACGCCCGGCCGCGCAGAATCACGCCGGAATACTCCGTAAGATCAATTTCCTCCGGCACGGCCAATCGCGGGTAACACCATTTGTCCACATCACCGAAGACGCATTTCAAAATCACGCCATCATTGTAGCCGCTCGGAGATCGGCTACCCACCTTCTCCGCCGCGTCGATGTTCATGTTGCCGGAACTTGACGGCTGCCATTTTCCCGGAGAAATGTCAAGCGGAACGTTGTCTTTGTATTTTTCGAGCAGCCCCTCCCACGTCGGCTCATTCAAAAAACGAAGACTGAGCGTTGGATAAACGGCGGGAACGGGAGGAGTACCCATCGTTGGCATCAATCCCTGCTGATATACAATGCCATAATGAATATGAAACTCTTCCAAAGATTCCGCTTCCTTTGAGAACGTGATACGATGCTCAAACTGTGTTGGCATAACATCCTTCTGCCTCGGAAATAGCGTTTGCGGAGGTGGAATCAGAGCCATGAAAAGTGTCGATGACACGGAAACATCAGGATCAACATCAGCTCTGGCGTTCACTACGGCAAAATTGTTCTTGTCCCGTTCGTCTGTTGCAAGGTTAAATGTCGTCAATGGCAGTTGAAACACGGTTGACTCATCGCACTTGATTCGGTATCCGGCACTGCTTGACTCGAACTGACTGTCATCGAACACCGTCACCAGCGGGCTGCGCCCGGCGAATTTGACATGGGGTTTCTTCTTCCCTTCAAGCATTGCCATCGCCTTTGTGTCCGCGTCAATCAAATTCTCAGGCACTTTTGCGTAAACGTAGATGAGACCGTTCGTAATCATGAGCGAGTCCGTCGGCAACGACTCGCCTGTGACCGATTCCGCACGTAACACATCAAGCGTTGTTGTCAATTCCGTCGGTTGCATGATGCCGGTGTAAAGCACGATGACAGCGGTATCATCGTTGGCGTCTTGCTTGCGAAATACTCGTGCCCGCATGACCGGCGGCATAATTTCGTTTGCGGCGGTTATGGCGGGTTGCTGATCTCCGAGCGGCAGCATTTTCAAATCGCCAGCGTACTCCGTGTGAGCCAGCACACGAATCATCTGGGCGTAGCCAGCCATCGACCGCAGTGGCGTTCCCTTGCGGTCGAGCATTCCGAAGTTGTTGTCGTTTTCCTCGTAATATGGCAACACAAACGGAAAATACCGGGCAACGCCGCAACATTTCGATTCGACGCCCTTCATGACAATGTCAGTCACGCTTTCCAAATCCTGTTCGACCGGCGGGCGATCCGGTCCCTTCTTCCACGGGCGGCCGCATTCGGTCAGCCAGAGCGGGAGGTTGAGCCTCTGGTATTTTTCAATCAATGCTTCCATTGCCGGAGCGCGGTCGTAAGTATGAAAGCTGAAAACATCGATCAGTTCGCCCAGTTGATTCGCCATCGCCGTGTTGATCCAATCTTCGTTGAAATGGGCGACCGCACCGCCGACGAGCGGTTTTGCCATGCCGCCTTTTTGGAAACGATACGCCAGTGTTTTGACGAGTGCCACATACTGATCCGCCGGGAGGTCACCGCCGAAAAAGATGTCCGGCTCGTTCCAGACTTCAACCGCCCCCCAACTGTCCTGCCACTGTTCGGTGATCGCGTGCCAGGCGTCGGCGTATTGGGCAAGGTTTTTTGGATATGACTTGCGTTTGCCCATCCACGCCGGCGCATCATGCGACATTTCGAGCACTTCGACACCATGCTTTTTATAAGTCTGCCGCAAGGCGTCGTAACGATTGCGCGTTTGCCAGTCGTATTGGCCTTCCACGGGCGCGACGCCAGCAAGCCGGAACCGCTCGCGCATCATGCCGATTCCGGAACGCTTGGCCGACTTGATGATCCCTTCGCGCAAATCATCGCCCTGCACCAGCCACGAGAGGGCGGCATCAATGGCGAAAAACTCGTCGAACGGCGCAACCGCTGCGGGTTGCGAAACGATGCCGAACCGCTCGCCGGTTGTGTCAAATGCGATTTCCCAGTAACCCTGTGGGAGCGTCACTTCGGCAATGACTGTTTTATTGTCGTTTGCATCAATTGTTGCAACGCCACCCGAAACCTTTTCCGCATTGACATCAAACACGGTAAACGCCAACTGCCCGGTTGTCGGTGTTTCTGCCGCGTTCCAACGCAATGTGGCCGCTTGATCGGGCGTGACGTAAAACTCCGAAACGTCAGCCGGCACAAGCTCGCCCGACACGGCAAAGGGTTGTAAAACGGCCAACAGCAAGCCCGCAAGTAAAATCTTTCGTTTCATGGTCAGTCTTTCCTGATAAAATTTCCAACAGTTCACGAGTTGCTTGAGAAGCTGGAAAAATTGCGGAGGCATTTCAAGGGCAAAAATAGCAAGATTCTTTGAATATTCATTCGACGGAAACCAAGGGGGATAATCATGTTCATCCAAAATCAGAATAGTCAAATCATGTTGGATTGTCAAGTCGAACGCCACTTTTGGGTGTAACTTGTATTTTATACGCGGATTGCGGTAATTTGGACAATTTGCCGAGTTGTTTGTTTGTCGCCAGGGTGAATGGTCAACGTTTGGATTTGACGATGCTTCGGAAGGTCAGGATCGTTGGGGCATCATACAATCTCCAACACTTGCCGCTTCGACAACATGTGATCTTTCACGATTGTTTTTGCACGGTCATCCACCTCGTGTGACTTCCTTCTTCGAAGAGTTTGACCACATTTCCAGCCTCGTCTGCAGTCAAATTTTGCCCGACATTTCCGGTTTTCCCGTCCAAAATATTGTTGACTTTTTGTACGTCCTGATCGATAATGATGTCGCCCTGCATGGTTGGGGGGCTCCTTGTTGTGAGTTATAACTTGTTGTATAAGCTAACGTTCCAATCAAAATCATGGGATTTTTCCAATGCCATTTTCCCCCTTTTTTGCCAGGTTTACGTAATTTCAAGGTTACACCCATAATAAAAGAATTATGACCTCAATACTACAAAAACCGAAATCGTTTTACGACGTCTTTGAACGGAAGCCGGACAGCAACCAACGGACAACGCATTATTGTCCCGGTTGTGGACATGGAATACTCAGCAAATTGCTCGCCGAAGCCATCGACGATCTCGCCATTCAGGACAAAACACTGTTGATCGCACCAGTGGGTTGCGCGGTGTTCATCTATTACTATTTTCGCACGTCGGCCATTTCGGCGGCACATGGCCGTGCAGCGGCGGTCGGGACGGGACTTTCGCGTTCGCACCCCGAAGCGGTGACCGTCAGCTACCAGGGCGATGGTGATCTGGCGGCGATCGGTACGAGTCACACGATCCATGCGGCCAATCGCGGTGAAAACATGATTGTGCTGTTCGTCAACAACCACAACTACGGCATGACCGGCGGACAACTCGCCCCGACAACGCTGCTCGGCCAGGTCACGGCAACCTCGCCCTACGGTCGGTCACAATTGAACGACGGCCGCCCGATCAAAATGGCCGAAATCATTGCGACGCTTGACGCGCCGGTGTTCGTGGCAAGATGCGCGCTCAATTCCCCGAAAAACATCATGTCGGCACGCAAAACCTTGCGTCGCGGTCTGCAAGCCCAGGTCGATCGCAAGGGGTACGTATTTATCGAGTTCCTTTCACCCTGCCCGACAAACTGGCATTTGTCACCGGTGGAATCCTGCCGATGGATCGGGCAGACCGCGATGCCGCTCTTCCCGGTCGGCGTGCTGAAAGACATCATTGATGAGGTGCCGCCGCAGATTCGCACACTGAAACAGCCGGATTTTCACGCGATCCTCGATGCGGTCGGACGCGACAAACCGACAGATGAACATGGGCCGAAAATTCCCCTGCCCTACCCGGTTGTCAAACTGAAAATCGCAGGATTTGGCGGCCAGGGTGTGCTTTCCGCCGGGACTCTGCTTGCCGACGCCATGATGAAACAGGGCGTCAACGTGACGTGGTTGCCCGCCTACGGCCCGGAAGTGCGCGGCGGTTTCGCCAACTGCTCGGTCGTCATCAGCCACGAGACGATCGGTTCACCCATCGTTGATGTGCCGAATATTCTGGTGGCTTTGAACAAGCCGTCGCTGTTCAAGTTCGGACCGCGCGTGCCGCAGGACGGGCTGGTCTTTTACAACAGTTCGATCATCGACGAAATCCCGGACGGCATCGTTGCCCGGCTCATCGCGATTCCCGGTAGCGACCTGGCCCAGCAAGCCGGCTCGGTCAAGGCAACGAACATCGTCATGCTGGCCAAGCTGCTGAAAGAAACAGGAATGCTCCAGCCGACGGACATGCACCCAGTCCTGCGGGAAGCGTTCCCGAAAGAAAAAGTGTTCGACCTGAACGTCAAAGCCCTGAAATTGGGTTATACGTTTTCAGAGACGGAAGTGTAAGGAGTCGTGCCAAGATTTCACGTTTGAAACACGTTAGGGCGGTTCTGCGATTGCAAAACAAAAAAACATGAAAAATAATAAAATTTCATAAATTTCATATATAAATAACAAGATACGATCGACAACTGTTGTTGTTTCAGCTAAAAGAAATCAATTATAGGGGTGCATTAGTTTGCGGCATCCGCAAAAATTGAATGGCACACCCAAAAATGAACGTTAGTTTTGTTTCCAGGTTTACACTTCTTTGGCCCGTTTTGGCGTCGGTTTTGTATATATACCGCAATGGGCAAGAAAGTGAAGTTTTTAAAACAGCAGCGCGGAGCACAAGCAACGGGTTTTCCGGGAAAGGCACAGAAAAACGGTCACTTACGTTCCCGGCTACTGCCCTGCATGAAATGTCACTGTTATTGGCCTGGGGCAGTAGATTTCATTCGCATCGGCTGTCCGTGGGATTATTTGCCGAGTGATTTGCCGAAAAAACACCGTGTATTCCTGTGACACCAAGTGGTCGAAGGATGAAACGCTCAACACCATGCTCGCGACTCGAAGTGAAAAAGTGTCCGAATGATGCACAAGGGTTTGTACTGGCACCGTAACGTTGGGTGGTCGGCGGACGTTTGCATGGATGGGTCACAATCGCCGCTTGAGCAAAGACTGCGAACGCAACGCATCATTACCTCCAGCGAAGCGACGGTCAAACCCGTATCAGTTTTTTTGGTCGATTATTGTTTGATTATTTTTTTAAAAAGTGTAGTTACTACAGTAATAACAGGAGAATCACACGTAGTTGATAGACTCAATCACAATGATTTTCAACGCGAAACGCGAAAAATAACGCGAAATACACGAAAGAGCCTCAAATTTGGCGTTTTTCGCGAAGGTTTGCGTGTTTCGCGTTAAAACAACTTCATGTTCGCTTCGTGCCGTGTCTCCGTGGTGAAAAAAAGAGAATTTCTCGCAGAGGGCGCAAAGAACGAAGAGAATCCAAAAACAAAATCTCTGCGTCCTCAGCGACCTCTGCGCGAAATAAAAACCTTCGTGGTTCTTCGTGACCTTCGTGGTGAAAATTGAATACGAAACAACGAAATCAACGAACGGCGTGTGCCTCAAAATTTCGTAAATTTCGTTGTTTCGTTCATTTCGTACAAAAAAGGAGTGACGATGGACGAGCGCAAAGAGCAGAACGCAGAGTGAAAAACACTTTGAGCTTTGCGTTTTGAACTTTGCTCTCTGTATTCTGCACTTTCCCGCCGGAATAATCCCTCTGCGCGTTATAATGCGTCGTCGGCAAGTCATAAAACACAGAATAGCCGACGTTCAAAACATCCTCCAGGACATAAAAAACATCCTCGCAGGATGTAAAAAACGTCCTCGACGATGTAAAAAACGTCCTCGACGATGTAAAAAACATCCTCACAGGATGTAAAAAACATCCTCAACGCGGTAAAAAACGTCCTCAACGCGGTAAAAAACGTCCCTGACGATGTAAAAAACATCCCAGACGCGGTAAAAAACGTCCCCGACGATGTTTTTGACACCCCAACTCAGGTCAAAACTTTCCCTCCAAAAGGAAAATATCGCAGCGTGTCAAAAAATGCGCCTTCGATTGAGAAAGTGCAGAACACAAAGTTCCATCCGGGCCGCGACGGTTACGGAGCGGTCGAACGGGCCAAAACTCTGCTCCGCTTCGACCGCTCAATGACTCTTCAATGACTCTCGCGGCTCTGATTTGAAACATTCTGCACTCTGCATTCTGCATTCTATCGGGGTTGTTTTTCTGGTGGAAATGGGGTAGAAAGGAGGTTGCGGTCATGGCGCAAGCGTCCTGACTGTCGGGTTGCGCGACAAGATTATATCAACATCTATCCAAATCGGGAGGAACACACAATGCAACTCAAAAGATCAAGTCTGATACCGGCAATTTGCATTGCCGTGACGTTGTCACTGGCGGGAATGCGTCCGGCACAATCGCAGCAACAGGAACACATCCACGACGATGACTGCATCTCATGCAAGGGTTACGCCGCGTTCAAGCCGGAATGGCATTTCGCGCCGCACGAATTTGAACGCCGCCCGGTTGGTGACGACGACGTGCTGATCGAGATTTTGTACTGCGGCGTCTGCCACACCGACCTGCACATGGTGGCCGAACACTGGATGAAAGGCATTTTTCCCATGATTCCCGGCCACGAAATTGTCGGTCGCGTCACGCAGGTCGGGCGGAACGTCACCCGGTTCCGCGCCGGTGATTATGCGGGCGTCGGTTGTCTGGTCAATTCGTGCGGCGAATGCGAAATGTGTCTCAAGGGTGAAGAGCAATATTGCCCGAAAATGGTTGGCACGTACAACAGCATCGACCATGACGGTCGTCCTGCGATGGGCGGTTATTCGAACCGGATCGTTGTGCCTGAACGGTTCACAATCAAAGTTCCGCACAACGTTCCGCTCGAACGGGTCGGGCCCTTGCTCTGTGCGGGTATCACGACGTACTCGCCGTTGAAGTATTGCAAAGTCAAGCCGGGCGACAAGGTGGCCGTGGCGGGATTCGGCGGGTTGGGACACATGGCCGTGCAATATGCCGTCGCGATGGGAGCCGAAGTGACTGTGTTTGACCTCAAGGAGGAAAAACGTGAACCCGCCCGTGAAATGGGGGCTGTTCGCTACGTCAATCTCCGCAACGAAGACGAACTGAAAGGACTCAACAACTCGTTTCATCTGATTATCAGTACAATCCCGGTGCGATTCGACGTTGACATGTACCTGCGGATGCTGAAAGTCGATGGCACCATGGTGCTACTCGGCGTTCCGCCAAGCGATCAGACCCCGACACTGAGTTCCGCTTCGCTGATGGGCCGTCGCAAAATTTACGGTTCGCTCATCGGCGGCATCCGCGAAACGCAGGAGATGCTCGACTATTCCGTCGAACACGGCATCTACCCGCTGGTCGAGGTCATCCCGATTCAAAAGCTTGACGAAGCCTACAAGAACATTTCGGAAGGCAATTTCATGTTCCGCTATGTCATTGATCTGCAAACGCTGGAATGAGGAATCAGAGCCTGTTGGAACATCATTCGGGAAATCCAAAATGATCATCACAATCGACGGACCGGCGGGTGCCGGAAAAAGTACGGTGGCAAAGCAGTTGGCGGCCATGCTCGGTTTTGATTATCTTGACACCGGCGCGATGTACCGGGCTGTCGCACTTTGCGGTCTGCGAAACCGCGTCCACTGGGACAACCCCGCCGAACTGGCGGCGGTTGCCGAACAGATGCAACTTCGCATTGAGTCCGGGCAAACCTTTGTGGACGGCGAAGAAGTCAGCGACGCGATTCGTTCGGCTGACGTGACGGAAAAAACCCGGTTCGCGGCGAACAACCCGGCCATCCGCGCGATGATGGTTCGTCGGCAACAGCAGGCCGCCCGGGGAAAAAACATCGTCACTGAAGGCCGCGATCAGGGAACCGCCGTTTTTCCGGATGCCCAATGCAAAATTTATCTGACCGCAACACCGGAGGAACGCGCCCGGCGTCGTGTGCGGGAATACGGGCAACGCGGTGTTCCGGCCGATTACGCCGAAATCCTGCGGCAGATCAACCAACGTGACGCCGGCGACATGGCACGGGAAGTCGGACCGTTATGCGAACCTGCCGATGCAATCCGCGTCGTGACCGATGGCATGACCATCGACCAGGTGGTTGCACAACTGGCCGGGATCGTCGAAAACCTTACTTGACCGGGTCGTATCCGTGAAAAAAATCGAGTCCGGCACACAGGACGCCAATGCCTGTAACGATGATTTCCACGCCCTTGAAATATGTGAACAACCGGACTATGATAGGAAAAGTCGTCATTCCATGAAATGAGAGAGCGAAAGGAAGATCAACCCCCGTGAAACGAGTGACTCCGAATATCAGGACATTTTTTTGTCGCGAGGGGATCTGGTACTCCTTCGTGATTGCCGGTGCGTTTTTCGCCGCATTGCTCAAGCAGGTGAATCCCACGATGTTGTTCACGTCACTCCTGGTTTGCCCGCTGTTTATCAGTTTGTGGCTCAGCCGCCGCATTTTGAGGCAACTGGCGGTCAAACGGAGTGTGCCTTCGCGAATCCATGCCGGCGACACGTTCGTCACGCAACTGGAACTGGCCAATCCGCGTGAAAAAATCTCGGCCTGGGGCGTCATCGTGGAAGATGACATTGCCATCATCGAATCGGGCGCGAATGGTGAACCGACGAACCACCGTCCGGCGGTCTATTTCGATTACATCCGCTCGAATGACAGCAAACGCAAAAGCTACGTCGGACGTTTGCCCGAACGCGGACGATACCGCTTCGGAAAGATCACTCTTTCGACGCGATTTCCCTGCGGTTTTTTTCGCAGTTCGGTTGATCTGGACATTGCCAGCGAAATGATCGTGTTGCCGAAGATCGGAATGCTGACCGCCGGCTGGATGACGCGGCAACATGAAGCGTCGGAAACCATGTTGCACCGCCGGCATCGTTCGAGCCGCATAACGGGCGAGTTCCTCGGCGTGCGCGGCTGGCAACACGGCGACACAAAACGCTGGATTCACTGGCGGGCTTCGGCGCGACACGACCAGCTCGTTGTCAAGCAGTATGAGCAGCACCAAAATCATGACGCGGCCATTCTGCTCGATCTGTATTGTCCGGCGGATAAAACGTCGCAATTCACGGACGACATCGAACTGGCCGTGAGTTTCGCCGCGACGTTGGCCTCGGACATCATCCGTCGCGGCGGATGTAACCTGACCTTTGGCGCGTTCCAGGAAACGGTGGAAGTCTATCATGGCCCGTCCAATACCGCTCTGCTCGACCAGATACTCGACCGCCTGGCCGTATTGCGCATGACGTCAACCGATTGCCTTGCCGATATGCTGACCGAAGCCCTGGCCAACACCGAACCAAACGCCGACTTGATTCTCATCAGCCCCACATCGGTCGATTTCAGCGATATGACCCGTTTCGGCAAACTGAAAAACGATCCCCGGCTACGCGCACTCATGCAACGCATTCGCATGGTGACCACATCGGACGAAGAGTTTGACAAGATTTTCCATGTGACAATGCAATGACAGGGAATCGAGGCCATGCAAACGTTTCACCGCCGTACTTTGTGCGACGCGGTGGAGATGAAAAAATTCATGACAGAAACGCAATCGTAAGATTGCGACTCCCGCGTGGAAAAACCCGATTGATAAAGCCTCACTCAAAACGTACCAGTAGCCATTTTGCGAAAATTCTGTATCATATATCGGTTGTTGCGTGATACAAAAGGTATGATTGGATTGGATCACAGCGACTTGGAGATTTTGCCATCCGGTCAGGATCGGTTTATTGACGAATTGGACGTAAAAGGCGAAAAAATGGCTCTCTTTGAAATCGAAACGCACTCACACATTGTGATCACCTGGGCAAATGACGAGGAAGAAGCCCGTCAGATTTTGTACAATTACTATCCCACCGAAGAAGCGGTTCGCGTGACCAAACGGCCGCGCGACGCCTGGGTGATCTCGAAATCCGCTTTGGGAATTACCGGAAAAACCGACCCCTGTGATACAGCCCGCGAATGCCTCGCGAAAGCGTCGGGCGACAAACTCGCCGCCATTCGCCTGTACATGCAGCAAACCGGATCCGATCTCGAACGTTCACGAAAGATGATTGAATCAAATATCGTGATCGGGTGGTAATAATGCGTGGGGGCTGAAAATGTCTCTGGAAAACACGACTCTTTCGATTTTAATTCCTGTTTTCAACGAGCAATCGTTTCTGACTCGTATTGTCGAACGTGTTCTTGCCGCGCCGGTGCCGGGAAACATGAAAAAAGAGCTGGTCATCGTCAATGACGCTTCGACCGACCGAACCCAAAGGGTTTTAAGAGACTTATGCGCGAAACACCCTGAAATTCGCGTCTTCGAACAGCCGTTGAATCAGGGCAAAGGGGCGGCCATTCGCCGGGCAATTCGGGAAATGACGGGACAATACGCGATTATTCAGGATGCCGACCTTGAATATGATCCGAACGATTATCAAACCGTGTTGCAACCGCTTGTCCATGGCTTGGCCGATGCCGTGTATGGCTCTCGATTTGCGTCACGGGAAATGCGACGAATTGTGCATTATCATCATAAACTTGCCAATCTTTTTTTGACACATTTATCGAATTGGGCGACCGGGCTTGACCTGACCGACATGGAAACCTGTTACAAGGCTTTTCGCGCGGAGTTGCTCAAGTCAATTCCCTTGCGGTCGGACAGATTCGGGATTGAGCCGGAAATCACGGCCAAGCTGGCGAAACGCGGAGCGGTAATTTACGAAGTGCCCATCCGTTACCACGGGCGGCGGTACGATGAGGGAAAAAAAATCGGATGGAAAGATGGCGTCAACGCAATTCTAACAATTATCAAATATCGCCTGATCGATGATTGTTTCGACCCGGAAGCTGATACGTCTAAGCGGCGAATGATGGCTTATGCCCGCAATTTTACGTGTTGGGTTGCCAAACTGGTTGCTCCGCGTTGTGGAGAACGGATTATTGAGCTTGGTGCTGTCAATGGAAATTTGTCCCGATTTTTGCCAAAACGGGAAAAGTTGGTCGTAGCGGACGATAACCCTCAACATGTCAAGGTGTTGCAAAATCAGTTCGACGGAAATCAAACTGTTGAAGTCGTGCAACTCGATGCCACTTCGCCAAGTGAAATTGAAAATTTTGCGCAAAATCATCAGTTTGACACAATTGTCTTTCTTGACCAGCTTGCCAAATCGAGCGATGATCTTGCGATTCTCACCGGAATCAAGCAGCTTTTGTCGCCAGACGGGCGATTCATTCTGACGGTACCGCTTGGTTCATGGTTGTTCGGGTCGGTTGACCAATCTGTCGGTCGGATCAAACGTTACAACAAACGCGAGATTATCGCTTTACTCGAACAGGCGGGCTATCGGATTTTGGAATACCGTTCGTTTAACGCACTTGCTGTTCCCGGACTGTTTGTCAATTCAAAAATTCTCCACCGTCACAAACTGGGTAAATTTCAACTCAAGCTGTACCATACTTTTGTACCTCTTTTTGCACAACTGGAACGGGTCTTGCCATTGCCCCGGGCAAATGCGCTGATAGTAGCCGTCCCAAAGTAGCCATACTTCCCATTTTAAGAAAAACTGCCGTTAAATTTTGTGAAAATCTCCCTGTTTCTGGACAAATCAACAGTCACATTCAAGAAATTGGGGAAACTTTGACGATAATAACGAAAGTGTGTGCGGTTGGCGCACTCTTGTACGGTATTATCTTTTCTGAATTTCAAGCAACTCATCTGAAGGCTCGACCCATGGGGCAAAGTGTAAGCAATCGAACGGATTATGGACTCTCATTGCTGGATACCTTTTCGCAAAACGAGGCGGGAAAACAGCCTTTTTGGTACATTGACGATGAGAGTCACGATCAGATGACAACCCCGAAGAGCAAATCGTTTCAGAAATCGGAGTTACACGGCGACAAACGCATCGATGACGGTGAAGGATTGTTCGGTTCGAACAACGACACTGCGGAACGCCAGTTGGAGCAACTGCGGGATCACCTGAAACAGCGGCAGGAAGAGGTTGATCACCGCGAAAATCTGCTCCATGCCCGGATGGCGCAGTTTGAAACGCTTGTGCGGAGTACCAACCTTTCCTTTCAGGAAAAGGCGGATCAGCTTCGCAATCGGGAAGCAGAGCTGGAATCGCAACACCAGTGGCTTTTTGAACAGAAAACGCAGCAGGAACAAAAGTTGCTGACGACGAAAGAGGAGATAGCGCACGAAAACCTGGCCTTGACGTCGCGTCGGACGGAAATCGACGAACGTTTACAGCGTCGTGAACGTGAATTGCAGGATTTGCTCAAACGCCGCGAAAAAGAACTGGAGCATCAATTGATGCAGAACCAGGCACTGCTTGAAGAGCGTTTCGCGCAGCAGGCCGAGCAGCTCAAAGACCGTTACGTGCAAAAGGAGAAGGAACTCGAACACTATTTTGAATCGAAACTGGAGGAGGAGAAGGAACGGCTCAACGCGGTCGAAGCCGATTTGCAGCGGACATATCAAAACAGCGCAACGATCCTGCGTCAGGAATTCGAACGGGAGAAAAAGGAAATCGAGCAAACAGTTGCCGACCGGAAGCAGGAACTGGAGCGTCAATTTGCCGCACGTCGTCAGGAACAGGACGCCGTGCTGGAAGAACGCTGGAAACGGGTCGAGTCGGACATGGCGGCCAAGCAATCGGAGGCCGAAGCCCGGCTTGTGCGACAGGAACAGCAAAACGCGGCCCGTGAGCGGCTGATACGCGAATCGGAAGAGGAGTGGCGGGCCAGACGGGAATCGTATGAAACCCAGTGGGCGGAATTTGAACAGATACGCAAACGCCGCACGGAGGATTTGACCCAACGGGAAGCGGTCGTGGCCGAACGTCAGAAGACACTCGCCGAACAGGAAAACAAGTTGAATCGCCGGGAAACGGAACTGGCAACCGGCGAAGACTCGTTGCGGCAACGGGAAAAACAGGTGACCGCTCAATCGGAACGGCTTGCCGAACTGAAAATGCTCGAAGCGGAAATCATTGAAGGGCATAACGAAGTCGCACGGTTGCGGGAATCATTAACCCGTGAGCGGCAGCACTTGCAAAAAACCGCCGAAAACGAACAACGACGGATGAAGGAGGCCAACGCGCTGGCCGTGAAGCAACTGGATGAAGAGCGTCAGGAACTCGCCAAGCAAAATAAAAAACTGGCGCAGATGCGTCAGGCACTCGAGCACTCGCGGGAGGACATCGGGCGGATGCACCGCGAAACGCTCGAAATCCGCCTGGCCACCGAAGAGCTGATGCTCCGCTTTTCGGGGCAGATGGACGCGGACATGCTCAAACAGTCCATCGTAAAAAACCGCGAACACCTGGCCAGTCAGTACCGCGACTCGATCGCGCGGATGGAAGATCAGAAGGCGGAACTCTGTGCGGTACGGGATCAGGTCATGGAGCAACAACAGCGTCTGGCCAAACGTCGTGACGAGTTGGAGCAGTGGTCGAAACGTTGTGAGGAGGCGTTCCTCGAACGCGACCGCCAGTTGCGCCAGCGCGAGCAGGAAATCGAACGCAGGTCAAACCGCTTCGATGAGCGAAGGTATGGATAGCGGCGGTCACACACGGCAGACTTCCCGGTTCCTGGAACCGGGGTGAAACATCGTCGTACCAAACAATCGGCAGTCACGGCGTGTCCGCCTTGTCTTCCTCCGTCTGAAGATCAGCGTCGGTGTCGGCGGCGGGCTTTTTCTTCAGAAACTCCAGATGAAAAACGTCGTTGCCGAAGGGGATGCTGTTGCGGATGTCGGTGCTGTGCGGGACGCGAAGGTAAGGCTCGCCGCGCCAGGCGTCGCGATTGGCTGACATATCAATGTCATAGTAATGATTGCGACCGGTTACAAGCTCGTCGGGGCGGGGTGAGGCCGGTACTCGAATTGTCCACCTGTGATCACCTGAAAAAGCGTCTTCATCAACCAAAAAAGCATCTTCATCAACTAAAAAAGCGTCTTCATCAACCAAAAAAGCGTCTTCATCAACTAAAAAAGCGTCTTCATCGACTAAAAAAGCGTCTTCATCAACCAAAAAAGCGTCTTCATCAACTGAAAAAGCGTCTTCATCAACCAAAAAAGTGTCTTCATCAACCAAAAAAGTGTCTTCATCAACTAAAAAAGCGTCTTCATCACCTGAAAAAGCGTCTTCATCAACTAAAAAAGCGTCTTCATCAACTAAAAAAGCGTCTTCATCATCCAAAAAAGCGTCTTCATCGCCTGAAAAACCGGCAAATTCAGAAATTCTCTTGTTTTCACCACGAAAGTCACGAAGAACCACAAAGAAACGGATCGGTTTCAAGTCAGGGCGGTCACGGGTGATTGCGCTGGTGGCATCGATGGCCGCCCTGAAAGGGCAAAGCATAACAGCCCAGGGCAAGGCGGCAGAAATATTTGGCCGGAGTACCGGCATTGCCGCCGCCCTGGGCAGGTTGCGCGCTAAAAAATGATGACCGCCCTACCTTGCAAACGTAAGGTCAAACACAAACATCCGGTTGTTGCCCGCGACGGCCAAATCTCCCGCGATGATACTCCCGTCCCATTGCACTTTGAGGTACGGCGTGCCTTTGACGTGTTCGCCGTAAGGCCGGGGCTGGTCGGCGGCGGTGCCCTCATCATTTTCATCGGGTTTCGGGCAATACTCAAACGGCTTGTTGTAATACGGCACGAGCGGCACTTCGGCCAGGTAAACGCCCGCCAGTTCGTCCAGCGTCGCGGGCAGTTCCCCGTGTTCCATAGACCACAGACGCAACGCGGCAACCAATAATGCCACACGACGGCTCTGTTCCGTCAAATAAATCGACTGGGGCGACTCCATCACCGGGTGCCAATAGGCATTATTATCATAAAGCACACGGTTGGAACACTCATGCCTCAGTGACTTGATCTTCTCGGCAAGGTATTGGGCGTCGCCCTCGTTGTGATAGACGAGGCGTTCCAATTGATCGGCAATCAACGAATCTGTCTGAAAGCGGTATTTCTCATATCGAATTGCCCGTATCTTTTCCCACGGGGCAAACAATCGAACAAACGAGATCATTTTGACATAAGAGGGTTTTTCTTGGTCCGGCAGAATATCCTGCAAGGTTTTTCCGGATTGGATCATACTGATTTTCAACTCGCTAAACCGTTGGATTCGCAGCGCAGCACGCACTCGTTCTTCAGGCACTCTTTCGAGGAAAGCAATGGCGTCACGGAGAAATTCCGGCGTCACATCATCGCTCTTGGCATGAATTGCTATCGCGTTAAAAATCATTCCGTCACTTGAAAAACCGTGTGCGGATTTCAACGGATTTTCGATCATCATTCGCGAAATTTGCCATGCTTCTTCATAATCCGCGATCTGATTTTTCTCGTGAAGTGACCAGAGAGTCGAAAAATGTTTTGCGTAGTTCTCGGCATTTGCTTCATAATCCACTTTCTGCTTCAGCACCCAGGGGTCGAGATGGTAGCCGAGCGATGCGGTCGGGACGGTCGTGAGCCGCACGACGGCCAGAATCGCGATGCTGAGCGCAATCGCCCCGCCGAAGGTCAGCGCGAACTTGCGCAGCGACGCGCGCACGGGCCGGTCGCGCATCCAGTCGCTCATGCGCAACCGCGACGCCACGAAAAACGCCAGCGCAATCGGCAGGAAGATCAGCACGATCAGCCAGAATTGGGGCGTGAAACACATTTCTTCGAGCCATAAGGACTTCAAAGGAGTTATCATGTCATTGAGGGCCATGACATAAAACCACCACCAGAAACCGAGGAACAGGCCAATGACCGTATAACACATGGGCAGGATCAAACTGCGCGAAATCACCGACGCGAACTGCCCGATGATGAACGTGAACAGGAAAAACAACCCCCAACCGAAGGCCATTTCGTGGTTAAAACCTTCAATGGGCATATCCAGGTGTTCATTGATGAGTTGCGAACACACCAGCGCGGCAATCCCAACCGCAAACAGTCCGCCGAACAGGACGATGCGGCTCCACCAGACTTTGCCGGGCGATATCCCGCGATGCGACAGCACCATGATGCCGTTCTTGCGATGGTCGGGATAAAAAATGTTGCACAGGATGATGTACCCGCCAATGCAGAACAGGAGAGCAAAAAAGGCCGCTGTGTTTTGCCGCCATGCATTTGTCGTCGGAAGGAGAATCGTCAGCATCGGCCAAAGCACCAGCAGCACCGGCATGGCCAGTGCCAGCTTGAACAGCAAGGCCGACTGCCGGTAGCACTGCCACAGGAGCCATCGGAACTCGCCGCGCGGCTGCTTTTGCGCGAGCAACTGCTCGATGCTGACGTTCCTGCGCCGCCACTGGATATTCTGCACCGCGTCGATTTTCGCCCCAAGCGTCCTGTCCTCGCGTTTCCGCAGCCATCGCCCGCCGTTCCAAAGGCCGATCGCGCCCATGATGGTACACAGGAAGAGATACATCCCTATAAAACATTTGCCCTGATAACGGCTTTCCCATATCCCATTCTTCACGATGAAATTGACGAGCATGACGATCAGTACGGCAACGATAAACAGCAGGTACATGGATGCCAGCATTCCAACAATGGCGTGCAGTTGCTTGCGCGTCGCCGACGTCCAGAACAAACCGCAACACAAGCCGCTGAAGCCGAAAGC